>NZ_VIRJ01000030.1:0-130626 GCF_006874435.1 Microbispora sp. KK1-11
GTCTTCCCCGTCGGGGTCGAGCACCGCGCGTAGGTAGCGGCCGGCTTTGGCCACCTCCGCCGCCCCGGCCTTGCCCGCCAGCTCCAGCAGGATCGGCTCGGCCAGGGCGGCGTGCTCGTCACTCAACTGGGCGGTGGCCGTGCAGATCGCCTCCACCACCCCCGCCGCCAACCCACCCTCAGCGAACTTCTCCCGCACCCGGGGCAGACGCGCCAACTCCACCGCCAGCGTGAGCAGGCGGCCCGCCCCCGCGACGCTCATTCCCGCGGCGGCGCGCAGCCAACTACGGGTGGAGGCATGCCCATGCCGCTTGGCCTGCCCCGCACCATGCACCCGCCCCACCCGATCCGCCAACGCGGAGGTGATCCGATCCCGCGCGAACAGCAAATCCTCAGCCTCAGCAAGACAGATGCCCGCATCGTCCGGCAACGGCGCCAACGCCAACGCCTGCGCCGACTCCCGAAGAGAACCCACCAACACCCACGACGACCGGCCCCGACCCGCACCGGCTTCACAACCACCGGCACTATCGGCGCTCGCGTTGTCGCCGGCGTCCTGACTCGCGTCCTGTGGCAGCTCGGGGTCGGTGATCGGGAAATGCTCACGGGCGAGCGAACCTTCGGACAACCACAGAGGGGAATCGGTGGTCAGCCGATCCCACCAGTCCCCGTCGACATCATTCGAACGACGAAGGTGCTCGGGATCAGAGTCGAACAGATCCATCACACCCCCTCAATTGATTCGAAAACCTGTATGAATTCTTTCACTGCTCGTCACTCTCAGCAACCGCCAGAAGCTAATAGTTGGAGCAGCAGGTCAACCCGAAAAAAGGGGCAATAACGGCGCCACTGAGAAAAACGCCGAAGGCGCTACTCAGAAAGCGGCGACGGCGCGTTCGACGGCTTGCAGGGCACGGTCGAGCAGGGTGACGCGGTCGGCGATCACGTCCTGCATGGGATCGCCGGCGCGGATCCTGTCGATGCTGGCGATGTACACGGCGCGATAGGCGGCGACCACCAGGGCGGCCGCGAGCCTCGGAGCCGGGTCGGCGGGGTCGCTTCCGGCCGCCTCGGCAAGAAGGCCGGCGAGCACGCTCTCGAACTCCTCGACCAGTTCCCTCGTCCGGGCCCTGAGCGCGGGCGAGTCCAGGATCACCTGCCAGAACACCTCGTATCCGGGGGCGATCCCGCCGAGCGGGTGGCCTTCCCTGAGCATGCGGAGGAACAGCAGGCGCAGCGCGACGAGAGGGCTCTCCCCCTCGGCTCGCTCACGTACGGCCCGGGTGACCAGCTCGACCGCCTCGGGGTAGCGGTCGAGGAACAGGTCCTCCTTGCGGGGGAAGTAGTTGAAGACGGTCTTGGTCGAGACTCCGGCCGCTTCGGCGACCTCGGCGACCGTGACGTCGTCGAACCCGCGCTGCATGAACAGGCCCGAGGCCACGTCCGAGATGAGCTGGCGAGTCTGCCGCTTCTTCCGCTCCCGCAGCCCCAAGGTCTCCGTCACCCGCCTCATTCTAGTTGCTAAAAACTTATAGTGACAGTAAGTTTATAGCAACGGTAACTACGGGGAGGACGAATGTCGTACGACGTGGTTGTGGCCGGCGGAGGGCCGGTCGGCCTGATGCTGGCCTGCGAGCTGCGGCTGGGCGGGGCGTCGGTCGTGGTGCTCGAACGGCTGACCGGGATCGACCCGACGCTCAAAGCGGGCTCACTCAACACGCCCAGCGTGGAGGCGCTCTACCGGCGGGGCCTGCTGCCCGCGCTGCAGGAGGTGCAGGAGCGGGCGATGGAGCTCGTGAAGGCCTTCATGCGCGGGCATGCCTCCGCCGAAGGGCCGCGCCGGACTCCGCCCAGGTTCGCCGGCCACTTCGCCGGGATGATGCTGAGCGCCGATCTGCTGGACGCCGACGACCCTGACCTGTCCGGGCGGGGACCGGCCACCGAGATCGGCCTGGTGCCCCAGCAGCAGCTCGAAGAGATCCTCGCCGTACGCGCGGCCGAGCTGGGAGTCGAGGTGCGGCGCGGTGTGGAGGTGACGGGCTTCACCGACGACGGCGAGCAGGTCACGGTCACCACGACCGGCGGCCCGGTGCACGGCCGCTGGCTGGTGGGCTGCGACGGCGGCAGGAGCACGGTGCGCAAGCTGGCCGGCTTCGAGTTCCCCGGGACGGACCCGGAGATCACCGCTTACCAGGCCGTCGCGGAGATGGAGGGCACCGATCACCTCGGCATGGGCTGGCAGGCCACACCCACCGGGGTCTACTCCTACGGGCCGGTGCCCGGGCGCATCCTCGTCGCGCGCTTCGACGGCGGCGCGCCCGGCAGGGCCGACAAGACCACGCCGGTGACGACGGAGGAGCTGCAGGAGGCGGTCAGGTACGTCACGGGCTCCGACGTGGTCGTCAAGGAGATCACATCGGTCACTCGGTTCACGGACAACGCGCGGCAGGCGGCGACCTACCGGATCGGCCGGGTGCTGCTGGCCGGCGACGCCGCGCACGTCCACTCGCCCTTCGGCGGCCAGGGGCTGAACCTGGGGCTGGGCGACGCCGTGAACCTCGGCTGGAAGCTCGCGGCGGTCGTACGCGGACAGGCGCCGGAAGGGCTCCTCGACACCTATACGCGGGAGCGGCACCCGATCGGCGCCTGGGTGCTCGACTGGACGCGTGCCCAGATCGCCCTGATGCGTCCCGACGCCCACGCGCGAGCGGCGCGGGCGGTGGTCGCCGACCTGATCGGGACGGTCACCGGCACCACCTACTTCGTGAAGAAGATCTCCGGCGTCTGGCAGCGGTACGACATGCCCGGCGGCAGCGGCCACACGTTGGTGGGACGCAGCGTGCCGGACTACGAGTTCGAGGACGGCTCACGGCTCGCCGACCACCTCCACGACGGTCGCGGCCTGCTCGTCCGCCAGAGCGGATCCGGACTCGACGGCACGGCGGTGGACGGCTACGGAGACCGGGTCGCCACCGTCACTACGGCGATACGCGACCCGCACGCTCCCGGCGCGCTCCTCGTCCGCCCGGACGGCGTCGTCGCGTGGGCGGAGGACCCGGAAACCACCGATTCCGAGGGCCTCGCGAACGCGCTGGGGACCTGGTTCGGCACGCCCGCGGACGTCCCCGCCGCCCTCCGCTGAACCGTTCGCCGGACATCGTGGATCTTTGGCCAAATCTTTACCCTGGCCGCCCGCCGCACGGCACCCGAATCAACGCTCTGACCTGCGGTTTCTCCTCCGAGCACACCCCTTAACCCATACCCCGCCAAGATGTCTCGTGTCATTTGGTATCAGCCGTGGTCAGCAGCCCCCATCATGTGCTCATGCCCGCTTTTGTCACCCTGTCCGGGCGCTCCGTGCGCCTGGAACCGCTCAGCCTCGCGGCGCTCGACGACCTCGTCGCCGCGGCGAGTGAAGACCGTTCGACATACGCCTTCACTCGCGTTCCCGCTGGCCGGGATGAGATGGTCTCCTACGTGGAGGCCGCCTTGGCTGAGCAGGCGGAGGGCCGCACGCTGCCCTTCGCCATCCGGTGGCTGCACACCGACCGCGTGGTCGGTGCCACCCGTCTGATGAACCTGGAGTACTGGCAGGGCCCGATGCCCTGGCCGCCGGGGACGAAGGGCGCGGTGGGCGAGGTCCCGTCCGTCGCGGACATCGGGTACACCTGGCTCGCCGCGTCGGCCCAGGGCACCGGTGTCAACCGGGAGAGCAAGTATCTGATGCTCTCCCTGGCCTTCGAGACCTGGCAGGTTCACCGGATCACCCTCAAGGCAGACGTACGCAACACCCGATCCCGGGTCGCCATCGAGGCCCTCGGCGCACACCTCGACGGTGTGCGACGAGCGGACAGCCGAGGCGCCGACGACACGGTCCGAGATACCGCCTACTACTCGATCCTGAGTCCCGAGTGGCCCGCCGTACGCGATCGTCTCCGCGTGCGGCTGGGCCTCCTGGAAACGGCATCGGAAGCAGCGTGATCACCCAATAGAGAAGAGCGGCCCGTCCCGGAAGGGACGGGCCGCGTCATGCGAGGGGTGCCGGTTGGCGGACGGTCATCAGGCGTCGTAGCCGAAGTCGTCCTCGTAGGCGTTGTAGATGTCGTGCCAGGAGCCGCAGTTGACCGGGAAGCTGCTGTGCAGACCGATCTGGCAGACCTTCGCCTGGACCTGGGCGACGTCGTAGCGCCAGAAGTTGATCTGCTTGTAGCCGCCGGCGCCGCAGTACTTGTACGACTTGATGGTGGAGGACCAGTCGTCCTCGTCGTCGTCCCAGGACGACACGCGGAACTTGATGTACGCGCACTTGCCGCCCTGGCCGTAGGTGCGGTGGTCGTTGTCGTACAGCTTGCCGGTGACGTGGACCCGGTTCGACTCCTCGTCGTCGTAGTTCACGTCGACGTAGCCCCTGGCCTTGGCGAGGTGGTTGGACGACCAGTAGGTGCCCCACCAGCCGTCGTAGTCCCAGTCGTCGTGGTGCGAGGCGGAGGCGGCGGAGGCGGGGGCGGCGGAGGCGGCGGTCGCGAGGGCCGGCAGCCCGAGGGCGGCGACGGCGGTGGCTGCGGCGAGACCGAGGGTGATGGAGCGTCGCATTTCGGTTCTCCTGTTCGAGGACGATCCCCCGATGCGGGGTGCTGTCGGGGTTGCACCTCAGTGATAGGCCCGCCCGCCTGCAACCTGCTTTCAGCGCCCTCACCGTGGTTTGCAGGCTGCTTTCAAGCACCTGAACGCACACTGAACCGGCACGCTCGGTCCTACTGCCGCAGCGAGACACGATCTATCATTTGGTAGGAAAACTTGCCATTGGGAGACAGGTCACATGCCTGATCACGCCGCCGCGGACGGCCTGCGCTTTGCCGTGCTGGGACCCGTCCTGGCGTGGTGTGACGGCATCGAGCTCGACCTCGGCACGCCCTTGCAACGCTCCATTCTCGCGATGCTCCTGCTCAGGCAGGGACACGCGGTCACTCCGGACGAGATGATCGACGGCGTGTGGGGCGCGGACGCGCCGCCGCGCGCGCTCGGCGCGCTGCGCACCTACGTCTCCCGCCTGCGCACCGTCCTGGAGCCTGACCGTTCCCCGAGGACCCCGCCGCGGCTGCTGACCTCCGTGGGGCGGGGATACGCGCTGCGGCTCGACCCCGCCCGCTTCGACCTCGCCGTCTTCGAGCGCGAGAGCGCCGCCGCCGAGTCCGACCGCCGTACGGGCCGGGCCGGGGAGGCCGCCCGGCGGCTGCGCGGGGCCCTGCGCCTGTGGGCGGGCGAGCCGCTGGCCGGCGCGGTCGGCCCGTACGCCGAGCACCAGCGCGACCGGCTGGCCGAGCGCCGGATGAGCGCGGTCGAGACGCTCATGGAGCTCGACCTGGAGCTGGGCCGGCACGCGGAGATCGTCTCCGAGCTGGTCGCGCTCGCCGCGGAACACCCGCTGCGCGAGCGGTTGCGCGCCCAGCTCATGCTGGCCTACTACCGCTGCGGCAGGCAGGCCGAGGCGCTGTCGGTCTTCACCGAGACCCGGCACGCGCTCGTCGAGGAGCTCGGCATCGAGCCCGGGGCCGAGCTGGCCGACCTGCACCGGCGGATCCTCGCCGCCGACCCCTCCCTCGCCCCCACGCCCCCTCCCGTACGGCTCTCGCAGCAGGATGTCCACGATGACGCCGCGACGGCCGAGACCGGCCCGGTGATCGAGATGCCGAGACCGGCGCAGCTCCCGGCGGCCGTGCCCGACTTCACCGGACGTACCGGCCTGGTGCAGAGGCTGCTCGCGCTGCTCCGTGGGGAAGGAGCGGGAGAGGGCGTGCCGATCGCGGCGATGTCGGGCATCGGCGGCGTGGGCAAGACGACCCTGGCCGTCCATGTGGCCCACCTCGCCTGGGACCTGTTCCCCGACGGGCAGCTCTACGCCGACCTGCGGGGATACGGCGCCGAGCCCACCGCGCCCGAGACGGCGCTGGTCGCGTTCCTGCGCGCCCTCGGCATTCCGATGGACGTCATCCCCGACGGTCTGGCCGAGCGCTCCGCGCTGTTCCGTTCGCTGCTCGCCGACCGCAGGATGCTGGTGCTGCTCGACAACGCGCGCGACGCCGAGCAGGTCGAGCATCTGCTGCCCGGCTCGGCCGGCTGCGCCGCGATCATCACCAGCCGGGGCAAGCTGGCCGACCTGCCCGCGGCCCGGCTCGTCGACCTCGACGTGATGGAGCCCGAGGAGGCGCTGTCGCTGCTCGCGGCGGTCGCGGGACCCGAGAGGGTGGCGGCGGAACGGGCCGCCGCCATGGACGTGGTCGCCGCCTGCGGTTTCCTGCCGCTGGCCGTGCGGATCGTCGCAGCCAGGCTCGCCTCCCGCCCGTCGTGGACGGTGGCCTCGCTCGTCCCCCGGCTCGCCGACGAGCGCCGCCGCCTCGACGAGATGAAGATCGGCAACCTGGCGGTCTCGGCCACGTTCGCCCTCGGGTACGGCCAGCTCGACGCCCGGCAGGCGCGGGCGTTCCGGCTGCTGTCGCTGCCGGCGGGCTCGGGCATCTCGGTCTTCGCGGCGGCGGCCGTGCTCGACCTCACCCCGGCCGAGGCCGAGGACGTCATCGAGTCGCTGGTCGACGCCAGCCTGCTGGAGGCGCCCGCCCCGGGCCGCTACCGCTTCCACGACCTGCTCAAGCTGTTCGCCCGGCGGCAGGCGGAGGACGCCGAGGATCCCGCGGCCCGCGCGCTCGCCCTGCGGCGGCTGCTGGGCTTCTACCTGGCGTCGGCGGGCGCGGCGCACCGGCTGGCGTACGAGGGCAGCGCGATCGCCGACAACCTCACCGACCTCGGTGTGCGCGGCCATTCCTTCTCCTCGGCCGACGAGGCCGTGGCCTGGTTGTCGGCGGAGTCCGAGGACATGTTCGGCGCAGTCGCGCAGGCGGCCGTGGCTCAGGACGCTTCGGGCGAGGACCTGCTCGCGGCGGCCGACCTGCTGCTGGCGATGGAGCCGCTGCTGGAGTCGGGCACCAACCAGCGGGACTTCGAGCAGCGCACCTCGGCCCTGCTGACGGCGACCCGCAGGGCCGGCGAGCGGCGCGGCGAGTTGCGCTGCCGCTACGTGCTGGGCCGGGTGCTGTTCGGCGCGAACCGGCTCGCCGACGCCGAGGCCCATTTCCTCGCCGCGCGGACGCTCGGCGAGGAGACCGGCGACCACATCGTGCTGGGCGAGACGTGCAACGCGCTGGCGGTCGTCGCCGGACGGCGGCGCCGCCACACCGAGGCGCTCGAATGGTTCGACCGGGCGACGGCGGTCCACAGGGAGACGGGCAACCCCGCGGGCGAGGCGCTGGCGTCGTGCTACTCCGCCCGCGACCACCTGGGCCTCGGGCGGCCGGACGACGCCATCGCCGCGGCCGAGCGCGGGCTGGCGGTCTTCTCCGAGATCGGCAGCGGCGCGGGGGTGGCCCGCGCCCGCTACCACCTCGGCAACGTGCTGTCCTATGTCGGGCGGCTCAACGAGGCCGTCGTCCACCACGCCGAGTGCCTGGCCTTCTTCCGCGCGAGCAACCAGCGAGTCTGGGAGCAGCGGGTCTGCTACCGGCTCGCCGCCACCTTCATCGCGGCCGGGCGGTTCGCCGAGGCCGCCCGGCACGCCGAGCAGGCGCTGACCGTGAGCCGCGAGATCACCCACCCGTACGGCGAGGCGCAGTCACTGGCCGCCCTCGGCAAGGCCCTCGCGGGTCTCGGGGAGGCCGGCCGGGGCAGGCAGGCCCTGGTCAAGGCCCTCGACATCTTCACCCGGCTCGGCTCGCCCGAGGCCGACGACATCCGCACGCTCCTGCGCGAACAGGTCGAGACCTGAGTCGAGCCGCAGGTCGTCGTCGAGCCGGCTCATCCGGACGTGGTTGATCACATCGACCGCCGTTCTTCGCTTGCGGGGGCTGGAACCGCCCGGCCGGCCGCCCGTCGCCACTGGGGCGCGCAGGGGCCCGGATCCTTCCGGTGCGCCCTGTGGCGACTCGCCGCCTCACGATGACGACCGGCCGGGCTTTCGCGCGGGCTCCGAACCCCCCCGAAGTCCACGCAGGACCACTGTCGCCCGGGCCGTTCAAACTCCGATCAACGGAGGCTTGCAACCGTCAGGAAACCGTCCGCGATCAGGGGGCGCAGCACCGCGGGAGCGTCGCGGAGCACCGCGGCAGGGTCCTCATCGGTCAGCTCGGCGATCGCGGCGAGCAGCGGGCGCGTGGGCAGATCGCCGTCGCACACCCCCGCCAGGGCCGCCTCCACCGTCCCCACGGCGGCCGTACGGCGCGCGCCCCGGGTCTGCCGCAGGGCGATGCGGGAGGGGTCGTCGGCGCCGGGCGGGCCGACGCGCTCCTCCACGACGCCCTCGGCCACCTTCAGACGCGCGTCGAGCAGGTCCTCGTCGGACAGCTCGTGGGCGGCGCGCGCCGCGCGCAGGACCTCCTCGACCAGCGCGCCGGACGGGGGCTCGACCGGCTGCGTCATCTCCTCCACCCGCACGAGCGGGCTCAGCGAGCCGGAATCGTGCAGGGCGATCCAGCCGAAGCCGACGCCGGTCACGTCCATCGACTCGAACCAGCCGAGCCACTCGTCGTAACGCTCCCGGTAGGCCGAGGTGCCGTGCTCCGCGGAGTCCCGTAGCCACAGCTCGACGTACTCGGCCGGGTCCTGCACGTCGCGCTGCACGGCCCAGCCGTCGCAGCCGGTCTCGGCGAGCCAGCCGCCCACCCTGTCCTGCCAGTCCTCGCCCTTGACGTGCAGCCAGTTGGCGAGGAAGCGCGCCTGGCCGCCCTGGGCGAGGTGCCGGGGCGTGCGCCGTACGAGGTCGCGGCAGAACTCGTCGCCGCGCCGCCCGGCCTCCCGGTAGGTGTATCTGGCCTCGGGCGCGATGACGAACGGCGGGTTGGACACCACGAGGTCGAAGCGCTCACCGTCCACCGGGTCGTACATGGAGCCCTCGCGCGCCTCGGCGCCGGTCACGCCGGACAGGCCCCAGCTGAGGCGGGCCAGCCGCAGGGCCCTGCGGTTCACGTCGGTCGCGACGACGTGCTCCGCCCTGGGCGCGAGGTGCAGCACCTGCACGCCGCAGCCGGTGCCGAGGTCGAGCGCCCGGCCGACCGGGGCGGTCCAGCCGAGCTGGGCGAGGTTGGCCGAGGCGCCGCCCGCTCCCACCACGTGGTCGGGCCGCAGGGAGGGGTCGCCGGGCCGCACCTTGCGGTCGGACACCACGTACGCCGGGTCGCCCGTCCCGGTGTCCCAGGGCTGGAGGTGCACGGTGGCCTGTACGGAGTCGCCCAGGCGCACCAGCAGCCCGGCCTCGATGAGGTCCTGCAGCGGGAGGTCGGCGGCGGCCATGCTGACCGGGGCGCCCAGCCACCACAGTCGGATCAGCGTGGCGAGGGGGTCGGCGTCCCTGGTGGCGCGCAGCGCGGGCACGATCTCCTCACGGGCCAGGGCGGAGGCGGCCATGTCGCCCAGCCGCTCACGCACGCCGTCGATCGTGTAACCGGCCTCCACGAATCTGTCGCGAAGCCGCCGGACCAGGTCAGAAGGGGCGTCCACGCCTCGAATCTATCGCGGGGCTACGGCATCTTGAGGCTGTTCCAGGCGGCCTCGCCCAGCTCGCGGATCTCCTCGTCGGTGGGCTGGTGGGCGCCGGTGAACCACAGGCGGCACATCTCCTGCGCGGGGCCGAGCCACAGCACGTAGCACATGGTGGCGGGGACGGGGCGGAGCACGCCGTCCTTCATGTGCGGCCGCCACCAGTCGGCGACCTGCCGGAAGAACTCGCGCCTCGACTCGGCGACCTCAGGCCCGCCGGGCTCGTTGCGCCGGGGCGGGCGCTCGCTGATCAGCAGGCGGGCGCGCTCGGGGTGCTCGCCGCACCAGGCCATGTGCATCGCGACGATGGCCTCGATGCCGGCGCGGGCGTCCTCGTGGCGGACGAGCTCACCGACGAATGCGTCCTGGTACATGTCCAGGATCTCGGCGTAGAGCACGCCGAAGACGTGTTCCTTGCTCGTGAAGTGGTGGTAGAAGCTGCCGACGCTGACGCCGCTCTCCTGCCGGAGGCTGGCCAGGGTGGTGGCCGACACCCCGCTCTGGCTGAACCTGCGCAGGGCGCCCTCGATGATCCTGGCCCTGCCGTCTCGCCCGCTCTTCGCGTTCTTCACATAGTCAATGGTGAACCAACAGAACCTTGTTCTGCAAATGCGAGGTCGGCTTTGATCTCGACGGATGTGCCCTGTGTGTCGATTGTGGCAGAGGGCCAGGCCCTTCGCACCATGGACAGGACCCGCCGGTTCTCGGTCATGACGTCCATGCCGACGACGACCGCGCCGCGTACGGACGCCCGCCGCAGGAGGGTGCGTACGAGCCGCGAGCCCACACCGAGGTTCTGCCACCGGTCGTCCACCACGACCGCGATCTCCGCCTCGCCCTCCGCCAGGTGGCTCATGGCGTGCCCGATCACGGCGTCGCCGTGCATCGCGAGCAGCGCGTCCCGCCTGTCGTCGCGCGCGATCATGGCGCGGATCAGGCTCGCGCTCGGCCGGCCCGGGCCGACGAAGAAGCGGTTCGTCAGCGTGTCCCGAGACAGGCCTTCCACGAAGAGCCGCACCCGCTCCTCGTCGTCGCCGGGACGCGCCGCACGGATGTCCACAAGGGGCCTCACCTGAGTTCCCAACATGGACTCAGCCTCTCGCGGGCGCTCTGAGTCTGTCAAGTAGACTTAGATGCCGGGAGGATGTTGTGGTTACGATGCGCGACATGCGGCGTTATCGGGTGGACAACTGCTCCATCGAGCGAACCCTCGCCGTGCTCGGCGAGAAGTGGACGTTCCTGGTCCTTCGGGAGGCGTTCAACGGCGTCCGGAGGTTCGCCGACCTTCAGACGCGCACCGGCGCGCCCCGGCAGGTGCTGAGCGCGCGGCTGTCCCGGCTCGTGGACGAGGGCCTGCTGCGCAAGGTGCCCTACCAGGAGCCCGGCCAGCGCCAGCGCGACGAGTACCGGCTCACCCAGAAGGGCCTCGACCTCTACCCGATCATGATCGCGCTCATGCACTGGGGCGACCGCTATGTGGCCGATCCCGAGGGAGCGCCGGTCGTGGTGACCCACCGCGACTGCGGCGCGCCCGTCGCACTGCACCTGGTGTGCGAGGAGGGCCACGAGGTCGGCGGCCCGCGCGAGGTGACCCCCCGCCCCGGCCCCGGCCTCCGCCTCGGCACCCCGGCCTGACCGTGTTGACTTTCCGGGCGCCGCCCGGGGGGCGGACCGGTCATGGCGCTGCCTAGGCTGGTGGCGTGTACCGGTTCCTCCTCTCGCGCCGCTGGGTCGGGCTGCACCTGCTCGTGCTCGTGCTGATCCCCGCCTTCTTCTTCCTGGGCAGGTGGCAGTGGGGGCGGTTCGAGGAGCGGTCGGCCGACAGCGCGAGGATCACCGCCAACCTCGCCGCCGCGCCCGTGCCGCTCGACCGGCTGGACCGGACCGGAGCGTCCGTGCCGGAGAGGGACAGGTATCGCCTCGTCACCGCCACCGGACGGTACGACCCCGCCCACGAGCTCGTGGTGCGCAGGCGCACCCTCAACAGCCGCGTCGGGTTCTACGTGGTCACGCCGCTCGTCACGCCGCAGGGCGCCGTGCTGGTGAACCGGGGCTGGGTCCCGGCCGGCGCGACCGCGGACGCCCCGCCGCAGGTGCCCGCCCCGCCCACGGGAGAGGTGACGGTCACCGGACGGCTCCGCCCGGCGGAGACGCAGGACAACACCGGCATCAGGAACAGGTCCGGGCTGCCGTCCGGCCAGATCCTGCTGATCGACACGTCCCGGATCGCCGAGGGCCTGCCGTACGCGGTCTTCGGCGGGTTCGTGGAGCTGACCGCCCAGCAGCCGCAGGGCGGTCCCGCGCCCGAGCTCCTGCCCCCGCCCGACGTGGGCGCCGGAGGCGGGCTCAACCTGGCGTACGCCGTGCAGTGGTGGCTGTTCATCGGGATCGCGGTGGGCGGCTGGGTGCTGCTGGTGCGTCGGGAGGCGCGCGACCTCCGGACGGAGCAGGCGTCACAGGCCGTGACCGTACGCGCCGCAAGGTGAGCGAACGGATACCAACCGGAGACCTCGCAGCTTGTACGGTGTTATCCCTTGGCCCTACCGTTTACTACCGTGACTACGCCGCTGCATCCCGACCCAGAGCCGAGGCGGCGGGACTACGTGATCATCTCGGTCGATGATCACCTGATCGAGCCGGCCGATCTCTTCGAGGACCGCATTCCCGAGAAGTACAAGGATCTCGCGCCCAAGGTCGTGGAGACCGACTCGGGCCACCAGGTCTGGCGGTACAGCGGCGCAACCTATCCCTGCGCGGGGCTGGACGTGGGCGCGGGCCTGCCCAAGGAGCAGTGGACGCTCGATCCCGTCCGTTTCGAGGACATGCGGCCGGGCTGCTACGACATCGAGGCCCGGATCGGCGACATGGACCGGGCCGGGATCTGGGCGGCGCTGTGTTTCCCCGGCATGCTGGCGAGCCAGGCGGGGGTGGCGTTCGGCCGCACCCGCGACCAGGACCTCGGGCTCGCGCTCGTACGCGCCTGGAACGACTGGCACGTCGACGTGTGGGCCGGCACCTACCCCGAGCGCATGATCGCGCTCCAGCTTCCCTGGCTCCCCGACCCCGAGATCGCGGCGAAGGAGATCAGGGCCAACGCGTCACGCGGTTTCAAGGCCGTCGTGTTCCCCGAGTTCCCCACCCGGCTGCGGCTGCCGTCCATCCACAGCCGCCACTGGGACCCGTTCTTCGCCGCCTGCGAGGAGACCGGGACGGTCGTGTGCCTGCACACCGGCGCGTCCTCCTGGGCGCCGGTGCCCTCACCCGACACCCCGGTCGAGGCGATCACCACGCTGATCCCGGCGAGCGCGATGTTCGCCTGCGCCGACTGGCTGTGGTCAGGGGTGGCGCTGCGCTTCCCCAAGCTGCGCATCCTCATCGTGGAGGGCGGCGTCGGGTGGCTGCCGATGCTGGCCGAGCGCGCCGACTACGCGCTCGATCACCCCGTGGCCGGCGAGCCGAGCTGGGAGGGCGGCCTCAAGCCCAGCGAGGTGCTGCGGCGCAACTTCTTCTTCGGCACGCTCGACGACAGCGCGCTGAGCTCGGTGCGGCTCGCCGTTGGCATGGAGCGCGTGCTGCTGGAGGCCGGCTACCCGCGCGCGGAGTCCACCTGGCCCGACACCCAGCGGGCCGTGGCCCGCAACCTCGGCAGCCTGCCGCCCGCCGACATCGCCAGGGTCTCGTACGGCAACGCCGCCCGCCTGTTCGGCCACCCCCTGCCCTCGCGGGCCTGGCTGCGGCAGGAGCAGCTCTAGACCCGCTCTTTTCAAACCACGGGCGGGGGCAGCCGGGGGACGCTGTCGATCAGCCGTCGCGTGTAGGCGTGGCGGGGAGCGCCGAGCACCTGGGCGGTGTCGCCCCGCTCGACGATCCGGCCCCGCTCCAGCACGGCCACCTCCTGGCAGAGGGCGGCCACCACGGCCAGGTCGTGCGACACCATCACGACCGTCAGCGCGCGGGTCTCCCGAAGCTCGTGCAGCAGGTCGACGACGCGTACGCGGGTGGAGACGTCGAGCGCGCTGACCGGCTCGTCCGCGAGCAGCACGCGGGGCTCGCATACGATCGCCCGCGCGATGGCGATGCGCTGCCGCTGCCCTCCGGAGAACTCCTGCGGATAGCGGCTCGCGGCGTCCTCGGGCAGTCCGACCGCGTCCAGGGCCGCCGTGACGCGGGCGTTCATGTCCTCCCTGAGGCCCAGCGACCGGAGGGGTTCGGAGACGATCCTGCCCACCCGCTGCCGGGGGTCGAGCGACGAGTACGGGTCCTGGAACACCGTCTGCACGCCGCGCCGGAACTCCCGCATCAGGGCCCGGTCACGCGGCGCGAGATCCCTCCCCTCGTAGAGGACCTGCCCGCTCGTCGGCCTGGCCAGCCCGAGCAGCAGGCGCAGCAGCGTGGTCTTGCCCGCGCCCGACTCTCCCACCAGCGCGAGGCTGCGTCCGGGAGTGACGGCGACCGAGACGTCCGTGAGCACGGGGGCCGAGCGGCCGTAGGCGAAGCCGGCGCCCCGCACCTCCAGGATGGGCCGGGTCATGGCGTCCCCCAGTCGAGGGCACCGTCGAGACGCCGCGCGCTGCCCACCAGATCCTTCGTGTACGGGTGGCGCGGCGCGTTGACGACCTCGTCGATGCTCCCGGACTCCACCGCCGCGCCGTTCTTCAGGACGATGACGCGCTCGGCGATGCGCGAGACGACCGCCAGGTCGTGGCTGATGAACAGCAGTGCCATCCCCCGTTCCTGCACCAGGCCGTCGAGCAGCGCGAGGACGTCGGCCTGCACGGTGACGTCCAGGGCGGTCGTGGGCTCGTCCGCGATGAGCAGGGCGGGATCGCAAGCGAGGGCCATGGCGATCGCCACCCGCTGACGCTGGCCGCCGGAGATCTCGTGGGGGTACGCCCGGGCGATCCGCTCGGGATCGGGCAGCCGCACCTCCTCCAGCGCGGCCGTCACCGCCGCGTCCAGGGCTCGTCCGCGCAGGCCCCTCCTGCGCCGGAGCGGCTCGGCCACCTGACGGCCCACGCGCATGAGCGGGTCGAGGGCGGTGAGCGGCTCCTGGAAGACCGTGCTCGTCGCCCGGCCGCGCAGCGAGGTGAGCCGCCGCTCCCCCGCCCCCACGACCTCGGTGCGGCCGAGATCGGGCGCGTCGAACACGACACTGCCCGAGACGGTCATCCCGGGAGGCGTGAGACCCGTGATCGCCAGGGCGGTCATGGACTTGCCCGACCCCGACTCTCCGATCAGGCCCAGCCGCTCGCCCACGTCGAGCGTGAACGACACGTCCGAGACGAGGTCGCGGCCCTCGGGGCTCCGCACGTGCAGCCCCGCCACGGTGAGCAGGGTCACCCGATCCCCTGTCACCTCGTCCTCCTCCGGGTCGGGTCGGCCACGTCGCGCACGCCGTCGGCGATGAGGTTGACGCCGACGACGAGGACGACGAGCAGGACGCCGGGGGCGATCACCCCCGCCGGGGCGATGAACACGCTCGCCTGGGCCTCCTGGAGCATCCGCCCCCAGGAGGCGTTCGGGGGCGGTGCGCCCAGGCCGAGATAGGACAGGCTCGCCTCCGCCAGCACGGCCAGCCCGAACTGCAGCGCCAGGTTGACCGACAGCGTCGGCCAGATGTTCGGCAGCACGTGTTCGAGGGTGATCCGGGGCCAGGACGTCCCCGAGGTACGCGAGGCCGTGATGAAGTCCTGGGCCAGGACGCGCTTGACCAGCACCCGGGTGAGCCGGGCCACGATCGCCGACATCGCCAGCCCGATCGCGATGATCGCCGAGCCGAGCGACGCCTCTCGCGCGGCGGTCACGAGCATGGCCAGGAGCACGGTCGGGAAGGCGATGAGGATGTCCAGGAGGGCCGAGATCGTGTCGTCGAGCCAGCGGGTGGCGAAGCCGGCGGCGAGGCCGCCCGCCAGGCCCACGAGCCCGCCGATCAGCACCGACCCCGCTCCCGCCTCCAGGGCGACCCTCGCGCCGATCATGAGCTGGGTGAGCAGGTCCCTGCCGAGCTTGTCGGTCCCGAGCAGGTGAGGCAGGCCCGGGGGCATCAGCCGGTCGCCCGAGGTGTCGTCCGGCGCGTAGGGCAGCCAGAAGAACGACAGGACGGCCACGGCGAGGACGAGACCGGCGAGGACGCAGCCGGCGATCAGCGTCGCCGACCGGGGGACGCGGCGGCGCGTGGTCATGCGCCGTCCCCGGAGAGGTTCCCGCCGAGCGAGCGGCGCAGCCGCGGATCGATGAGCCGCTGGACGAGGTCGGCCGCGAACCCGATGAGCAGCACGGCGAACGTGCTCACCACCAGGATCCCCTGGATGACCGGGTAGTCGTGCTGCGCGAAGCCCTTCACGAGCATGCCGCCGAGCCCCGGCAGCGCGAACACGCTCTCCACCACGACCGCGCCGAGGAAGGTGGTGGCGAGCTCGATGCCCAGGATCGAGACGACCGGGACCACCGCGTTGCGCAGGCCGTGCCGCCACATCGCCCCGGTGAACGACGAGCCGAGCGCCCGCGCCGTGCGCAGATAGTCGCTGCCCAGCACGTCGAGGGTGGCCGACCGGACGTAGCGGATCAGGGAGGCGGACATGACGAGGGCGATCGTGACGACCGGCAGCGTCAGCGAGGTGAGCGCGTCGCCCGGGTTCGCCCAGTCGTCCTGGGGGAACCCACCGGCCGGCAGCACGCCGAGGTGGAGCGAGAACACCGTGATCAGCAGCATGCCGACCCAGAAGACGGGCACCGCGATGCCGAGTTGCGACAGCGCGCTGAGCGCCGAGCCATACCAGGTGCCCGCCCGGTAGGCCGCGACGAAACCGACCGGTACGGCGATCACGACGGCCAGCAGAAAGGCGAGCAGGGTCAGCGGAACCGTCACGACGAGGCGGGCGGCGATCTCGGGGCCCACGGGAAGCGTGCTGACGAACGAGGTGCCGAGGTCCAGCCTCGACATCTCGCCGAGCCACGAGACGAACTGCACCGGCAGCGGCCGATCCGTCCCGATCTGGTGACGGGCGGCCGCGACCTGCTCCGGGCTCGCCCCGACCGACAGCAGCGCGTTGGCGGGGTCGCCCGGAAGCAGGCGCAGCAGCAGGAACAGCACCACGGCGGCCAGGAACAGCGAGACGACGAGGAACGCCGTCCGGCGCAGCAGGTAGACGGTCATGAGTACGTCACAGACGAGGGCGTCAGCCCCGGCCGCCGCTCTTCTTGATGCCGTACGCGTAGAACTGCGAGTTCAGGCCGTTCACGGGGTAGCCCGACAGCGACGAGGACGCCACGACGATCTGCGGGTAGAGGTAGAGCCAGTCGCTGGCCGCGTCGGCGGCGATCTGCCGGTTGACCTTCTTGAGCAGCTCCGTCTGCCCGTCGGCCGTGTCGGACTGCTCGGCCTGCTCGACCCACTTGGTGACCTGCGGGTTGTCGTAGCCCCAGTAGAAGTCGGGGTTGCCGTACCAGACCACGTCGCGGTCGTTGACGTGCTCCTGCAGCGTCGCCGCGAAGTCGCGGTTCTTGTAGACCTTGGTGTACCACTCGTCGGCCGTGATGACGTTGATGTTCACGGTGATCCCGACCTTCGCCAGTTCCGACTTCACGAACGTCGCGACGGTCGGGTGGGGGTCGTAGTTCGGCGTGTCGAGCGTGAAGGAGAAGCCGCTCCCGTAGCCCGCCTCGGCGAGCTCCTTCTTCGCCAGGTTCGGGTCGTACGGGTTGACCGTGGTGAGGTCCTCATACCAGGGGTCGGTGGGCGGCACCATCGAGCCGATCAGCGTGCCGTACTTGCCCCAGATCGAGCTGAGCAGCTTCTTGTTGTCGATCGCCGACGTGATCGCCTTGCGGACGAGCACCTTGTCGAACGGCGCCTTGCGGTCGTTGAACGCCAGCAGCAGCTTGGTCGTCGACTGGCCGTTGTTGACCTTGTAGTCCCCGTTGTTCTCGAAGTTCGCCAGCGCGTCGGGGCTCTGCTCGCTGGTCACGACGTCGACCGCCTTGGTCAGCAGGGCGTTGTTCAGCGCGGTCGCGTCGGTGAAGTAGTGGAAAACGACCTGCTTGTTGGTCGCCGGGGTGCCCCAGTATCCGGGGAAGCGCTCAAGGCTGAGCGAGGAGCCGCGCTTCCACGTCCCCAGCGTGTAGGGGCCGGTGCCGTCCTCCGTGGTCGTCAGGCTCTTGGCCTGGGAGTTGACGATCCACACGTAGCTCAGGTTGTAGACGAGCGAGATCGACTTGCTGGAAAGCTTCACCGTGACCGTGGAGTCGTCCGGCGTGTCGATGCTCTTGATCACAGTGAGGCTGCTCTTGCGGGCCGACTGGGAGTCGGGACCGGTGACCTTCTCGATGCTGTACTTGACGTCGGCCGAGGTGAGCGGCTTGCCCGAGTGGAACTTCACGCCGCTCCGCAGCGTGAACGTGTACGTGAGCCCGTCCTTGCTCACGGTGTGGTCCTTCGCCAGCAGGCTCTCGACCTTGCCGTCGTCGGTGAGCCTGAACAGACCCTCGTAGACGTTGCCGTTGAACGCCTCCGTCGTGCCCTGTCCGCCGCCGGCGGTGTTGTCGAGGTTCTGCGGCTCGTAGAGCGACCCGATCTCGATGGTCGCGTCCGGGTTGTACGCCGCCGTCGCCCCGGCGCCGCCCGCGGAGCCGGAGGACCCTGCCGAACCGGACCCTGCCGAGCCGGAGGAGCCCGACCCGCACCCGGTGAGGGCGAGCGCGAGCACGAGTGCGGCGCCGATCAGCGACGTCGTCTTGCTGTTCACTGTTTCTCCTGGTCGGCGGGGTGATCAGTACGGCCGGAAGCCGTCGCGGAAGACGGGGAGCTTCTCCCCCGCCTCGACGGGCACGTCCAGCCGGTTCCGCGGCGGCGGCAGCGGACAGTTGTAGAAGGGTGAGAAGGCGCACGGCGGCGCGAAGGCGCGGTTGAAGTCGAGGACGATTCGGCCGCCGGGCTCGGGCTCCACCGTCAGGAACCGCCCGCCGCCGTACGTCGCCGAGCCGTTGGTGCGGTCGCCCACGACCAGGAGCAGCGTCCCCTCGTCGTCGAAGGCGGCCAGGTTGTACGGCGTGCCGTCGAGCGTGAAGGTGATGTCGCCGGGAACGGCCTTGTCACGGGTGCTGCCGGCGTCGCGGGCGTGCTCGAAGGGCAGCAGCCGCGCATCGGACACCGGCGTGAAGACGGCCTCGATCACCCACTCGGGGGCGAACGGGAAGACGTCGATGGTCTCGAAGTGGCGGATGGCGGGCGCGTCCGCGTCCCACAACCGGATGCCGTGCTCGGGCTCGCCGGTCGTGATGTGGGTCCGCTCGATCCGCGTGGTCGTGACGCTCGGTGGCCGGCCGGCGAGGGCGTCCTCCAGGGACACCTCCTCGCCCGGGGCCGGCCACAGGGTCTCCACCAGAGCGAGGTTGCCCCGGGGGGCCCGTACGGAGGCCAGCCGCTCCGCCCGCCACGCGTCCCACCCGGCACGGGCGGCTTCGATCGTGGCTGCGGAGGCGCGTAAAGACATGGCGGTAATGCTCGTTTCGGTCGGTCCGTATAAGATCAGCACCGTTGGCGATGTTTGAGCATTACCCTACAGATTAGGTAGGATTTGCGCTAATTGATCACTTTGTGGTCGGCCGCGGATTCCTCTCCCACTCGACGTACTGACCGCTCTCGCCGAGCAGCGCGGTCGCCAGCCACAGGAACACGCCGAAGTCGTCGACCACGCCGATACCGAGGAGGAAGTCGGGGACCACGTCGATGGGCGACACGATGTACGCCACGGCCATGCCGAGCATGGCGATCTTGCCCTTGGTCAGGCCGGGGTAGTCGCCCTTCACCGCGGCGCGGAGCATCCGCGGCACGGCCCGCAGCCGGGCCCCGAATCCCGGCGAGCCGGGCTTGGAGACCTCGCGGTAGGCGCGCCAGGTGGCCGCCGCACGTCCTGCCTTTACCATGAGGACACCTCCAGGGGGAGACCTCTGCCCGCTTTGCCCTCTGGTTAACGTACGGCGGCGCCCTGCCGGTTCCTCAGCCGTCCGCCATCGGGTGCTCGAACGGCTGGGCCATGGTGGGGCGACCCGGGCGGGCCGGCGGGAGCGGTGTCCCGGTCAGCGGAACGGCGTCAGGCGCCGGGCGCGAGCGCCCGTACGGTGTCAGGTTCCGGGCGCGAGCGCCCGTACGGTGTCGGCGAGCGGCAGGTCTCCACCCGGCAACGGAGCCAGCACGGGCGCGTCCAGCCCGGCCGCCAGGTACTCCCGCACCCGGGCCCGGCAGGTCGCCGCGTCGCCGTGCACGACGAGGTCGTCCACCACCTCGTCGGGGATCGCCTTCAGCGCGGCCTTGCGGTCCCCGGCCGCCCACGCCTCCTGCATGGGCCGCAGCAGCTCACCCCGGCCCAGCCACTCGTGGAACGCCGCGTACACCGGCACGGTGAGGTAGGCGGCCAGCAGGCGGCGGCCGATCTCGCGCGCCTTCGCCGCGTCCTCGGTCACCACGACGAAAAGCCGCGCGATCAGCTCGGTCTCCGGCCCCAGCTCGCCCCGCACCTTCCGTACGTCGCCGGGCGACAGCCAGTTGGTGATGGCGCCGTCGGCCTCGCGGGCGGCCAGGCGGAGCATCCCGGGCCGCAGCGCGGCGAGCACGATCTTCGGCGGCGTCGCGGGGGCCTTCTCCAGCCGGAAGCCCTTCACGGCGAAGGTCTCGTAACTCTCGGTGACCTTCTCCCCGGCCAGCGCCGCCCGCAGGAAGCGCAGGGTGTCGCGGACCCGCGCGTACGGCTTGTCGAACTCGCCGGCGTTCCAGTTCCCCACGATCACCGGGGACGACGCGCCGATGCCCAGCACGAACCTGCCGGGGGCGAGGTCCGCCAGCGTGGCCGCCGACATGGCCAGCAGGGCCGGGCCGCGGGTGTAGACGGGGACGATCGCGGTGCCCAGGCGCAGGGACGGCGCCCACTCGGCCGCCAGGGCCAGCGGAACGAACCCGTCCGCGCCGCCCACCTCGGCCGACCACGCGTCGGTGTAGCCCAGCGCGGGCAGCTCGGTGACGAGCTCCTTCGACTCGACCGGCGTCTGCCCGAAGAACGGAATCGTCATGCCCCAGCGGTCCACGGCCACCCCTTCCAAGGTCTCGACCCTGACCATACCAACCGGACGGTATGGAGTCGCGGTCACGCCCGAAGTTCGTGGACCACCTCGATGACCTCCCTGGCCACGCCCTTGATGCCGGGCAGATGCGACAGGCCGACCAGCCGGTCGACGAGCGGGACGACCCGGTCGATCAGCCGGTAGGTGCGCGCGCAGCCGGGCGAGCTGTCGTGGACCCAGAACAACACGACCCCCATCCACAGCAGCCACAGCAGCTCGGGAAGCTCCTCGCGCAGTTCGTCGTCCATCCGCCCGGCCGATCCCTCGACCACCTCCCGGTAGAGCGCGATGGCCGACTCGCGGGCGGGCGCCGACTCGGCGCTGAACGGGCTCAGGGGGTTGCTGGGCTCCGCCGCGTGCTTGAAGAACTTCACCGCGAACTCGTGGTAGGGCTCGGAGATCCGCACCCATTCCCGCAGCACACCCCCGAGCCGTCCGGCGAACGACCGCTCGGCGGCGAACACCTCATGGCAGGCCGCCTCGTGCGTCTCCTGCGCCCGGTCGTAGTACGCCTGGATCAGCTGCTCTTTGGACCTGAAGTAGTAGTAGGCGTTGCCCACCGACACGCCCGCCTCCGCGGCGATGGCACGCATCGTGGTCGCCTCGTACCCCCGATCCCTGAACAACCGGAGGGCCGTCTCGACGATCTGCTCCCGTGTACTCTCGGCCACGCTCGTCACTGTACGGCTCGGGCCCGCGTCCGGTCATGAACCGACAAGATGATCCACGGGTCGCGGCAAACCGCCTCGTGGCAGCGGGCCGACCGGCCCCCGCGTGTGGCATTGAAGACCTCAGCCCCCGTCGTCGACCGAGGAAACGAGGCACGTGGACGTCCGCCCGTCATGGCGGGGGCTGGCCGGCATCGGCACCGCCGTACTGATCTCGCTGCCCATGCAGCACGACAGGGACCCCGTCCCACCGCCGTCCCCGCCGCCCGCGGCCGATCCCGGCGTCGAGGTGAGGGGGGAGGTCTCCCTTCCGCCGCTGCTGGCCGGCACGTTCACCGCCACGGTGAAGACCTGGGACACCACGGCCGCGGACGAGCGGATCGGCCACGCGCGGGCGGCCGGCCTGCTGCTGGACGCCGGGGTGCGCTGGAAGTCGACCGGAGACTGCGCCGACCGCCGCCGTCCGTACTGCACGTCGCTGGAGGCCATCCGGTACGGCACGCTGATGCGCACCGTCGACCTGCGGCGGGACAGCGGCTGTCCGGTGACGGTCACCGGCGGCACCGAGACCGGGCACGCCGACAGCCGCTACAGCCACGGCAACGGATACAAGGTGGACCTCGCGCACAACCGGTGCCTCGACGCGTACGTCACCCGGACCTACCACTACTGGCGCACGCGCGCGGACGGCGCGGCACTGTACCGTGCCGCGCCGTCCGACGTGTGGGCGGACGAGCCCACCCACTGGGATGTGCTGTTCAGGTGACCCTTACGCGAACTCGGTCGCGACCAGGGCGGCGATCTCGGCGGTGTTGAGCGCGGCGCCCTTGCGCAGGTTGTCGCCGCACACGAACAGGTCGAGCGTGTTCGGGAAGTCGAGCGCCTGGCGGATCCGGCCGACGTAGGTCGGGTCGGTGCCCACGACGTCCGCCGGCGTGGGGAACACGCCGTTCGCGGGGTCGTCGAGCACCACGACGGTCGGCGCGGCGTCCAGGATCGCCCGGGCGCCCTCGACCGTGACCTCCCGCTCGAACGTCGCGTGGACGGCCAGCGAGTGGGTGGTCACCACCGGGACGCGGACACAGGTGGCCGAGACCTTCAGGTCGGGGATGCCGAGGATCTTGCGCGACTCGTTGCGGACCTTCAGCTCCTCCGACGTCCAGCCGCCGTCCTTGAGCGAGCCCGCCAGCGGCACCACGTTGAGCGCCAGCGGCGCCGGGAACGGCGAGTCGGCCACGTCGGGCACGGCCTTGCGCACGTCGCCCGCCACGGTGCCCATCGTCCGGTCGCCGGCGACGGCCTCGATCTCGGCGTACAGCCGCTCGGGGCCGGCCACGCCGGCGCCGGACACCGCCTGGTAGGAGGCGACGACCAGCTCGCGCAGGCCCCACTCGCGGTGCAGGGCGCCCATCGCGGCCATCATCGACAGCGTGGTGCAGTTGGGGTTCGAGATGATCCCCTTGGGCCGGTTGCGGGCCTGCTCGGGGTTGCACTCGGGCACCACGAGCGGCACGTCCGGGTCCATCCGGAAGGCGCCCGAGTTGTCCACGGCCACCGCGCCGCGCGAGGCGGCGATCGGCGCCCACTCGGCGGAGACCTCGTCCGGCACGTCGAACATCGCGATGTCGACGCCGTCGAACGCCTCCGGCGACAGCGCCTGGACGACGACGTCCTCGCCGCGCACGCTCAGCACCTTGCCCGCCGAGCGCGGCGAGGCGATCAGCCGGATCTCGCCGTACGCGTCGGACAGGTCGGTGCGGCCGGTCAGGATCTCGAGCATGACGGTGCCGACGGCACCGGTCGCGCCGACGACGGCGAGGGTGGGCTTGCGGCTCATCGTCCGGTACCTCCGTACACAACGGCCTCGACCTGGTCGGCGTCGAGGTCGAACGCGCGGTGGGCGGCGGCGACCGCGGTGTCCACCTCGTTCTGTCCCACGACGACGGAGATGCGGATCTCCGAGGTCGAGATCATCTCGATGTTCACCCCGGCGTCGGCCAGCGCGCCGAAGAACTTGGCGGTGACACCCGGGTGCGAGCGCATGCCCGCGCCGATCAGGGAGACCTTGCCGATCTGGTCGTCGTACAGCAGCGACTCGAAGGCGACCTGGTTCTGGATCTTCTTCAGCGCCGTGAGGGCCGTCTGGCTGTCGTTGGCCGGAAGCGTGAAGGAGATGTCGGTGCGCCCGGTCGCCGCGGCCGACACGTTCTGCACGATCATGTCGATGTTGATCTCCGCGTCCGCCAGCGTGCGGAAGATGGCGGCGGCCTCGCCGACCTTGTCGGGCACCCCGACCACAGTGATCTTGGCCTCGCTCCGGTCGTGCGCGACCCCGGAGATGATGGGCTGCTCCACTTCGGTTCCTTCGCTGTAGGGGTCGGATACGACCCAGGTGCCTTCCCTCGTGCTGAACGAGCTTCTGACGTGAATCGGCAGGTCGAACCTGCGGGCGTACTCCACGCAGCGCAGGTGCAGGATCTTCGCCCCGCACGCCGCCATCTCCATGGCCTCGTCGTAGGAGATCCGCGGGATCTGCCGCGCCGTACGGACGATCCGGGGATCGGCGGTGTAGATGCCGTCCACGTCGGTGTAGATCTCGCAGACGTCCGCGCCGAGCGCCGCCGCGAGAGCGACGGCCGTGGTGTCGGAACCACCCCGGCCCAGCGTCGTGATGTCCTTGCTGTCCTGGGAGACGCCCTGGAACCCGGCCACGATCGCGATCTGACCGGCGTCGACGGCCTCCTGGATGCGGCTGGGCGTCACGTCGATGATGCGCGCCTTGCCGTGCGTCGAGTCGGTGATGACGCCGGCCTGCGAGCCGGTGAAGCTGCGCGCCTCGTGGCCGAGGTTGGCGATCGCCATCGCGAGCAGCGCCATCGAGATCCGCTCACCCGAGGTCAGCAGCATGTCGAGCTCGCGGCCGGGCGGCAGCGGCGACACCTGCTGGGCCAGGTCGAGCAGCTCGTCGGTGGTGTCGCCCATCGCGGAGACCACCACGACGACGTCGTTGCCCGCTTTTTTCGTCGCGACGATCCGCTGGGCGACCCGCTTGATGCAGGACGCGTCGGCTACGGAGGAACCACCGTACTTTTGCACAACGAGCGCCACTGGAATCTCCAACGAATCAGGACGTGGAGCTCACAGTGTACTTGGACGTCCCAAACCGAGACCGGCACCGACCAGCATGTGGACGCTCGGCACTCCGGATCAGACCGTCGTGCCCTCTTCCACGACGTCCAGCCGGGTGTGCGCGACCAACGCCTGCAGGGCCCGCAGCGCCGCGCCCGCGTGGTTGCCCCAGGTGTTGAAGTAGGAGTACTGCCACCACCACAGCGCCTCGAGCGGACGGCCCGCCTGGTAGTGCCGCAGCCCGTGGATGAGGTCGGCCGCCACAGCCGTGAGGTCGTCCGACAGCCGGTAGGGGGTGACCACGGTGTCCTTGTAGGGGTCGAACACCTCGGCGTAGTCGTCCACCGGGCCGAGGCGGGCGGCGAGGGCCGTACGCAGGGGGTCGATGTCGGGGTCCTCGCTCAGCGCGGGCTCGACGTTGCCCTGCAGGATCACGTCCTGGGCGGCCCCCAGCTGGGTGCCCGCGAGGCTGACCTGGGCCACCTCCACCAGGAGAAGCGGCAGCGTCGCGTCGCCGCCCTCACCGCCGGCCAGGCGGGTGAGGCCGTCGATGAAGTTCTGCGCGTGTCCGGCGACGCGTGCGGCCAGGTCGTTCCACTCGTCAGACATCCAGCAGCCTCCGTCCTTCGAAAGCGCGGCCCAAAGTGACCTCGTCTGCGTACTCGAGATCACCGCCCACAGGCAGACCGCTGGCCAGTCGGGTCACTTTCAATCCCAGGGGCTTGACGAGCCTGGCCAGGTAGGTGGCCGTCGCCTCGCCCTCGAGGTTCGGGTCGGTCGCGAGGATCAGCTCGGTCACCTGGCCGTCGGCCAGCCGGGTCATCAGCTCGCGGATCTTCAGGTCGTCCGGGCCGATGCCGTCGATCGGGCTGATCGCCCCGCCGAGCACGTGGTAGCGACCGCGGAACTCACGGGTCCGCTCGATCGCCACCACGTCCTTCGACTCCTCGACCACGCAGATGACGTGCGGATCACGCCGCTGGTCCCGGCAGATCCGGCACTGGTCCTCTTCGGCCACGTTTCCGCAGACGCGGCAGAAGCGCACCTTCTCCTTCACTTCGAGCAGCGCGTGCGCGAGCCGCTTGACGTCGGCCGGGTCGGCCGCGAGGAGATGGAACGCGATCCGCTGCGCGCTCTTGGGACCGACGCCGGGCAGCAGCCCGAGCTCGTCGATCAGGTTCTGGACGACCCCTTCGTACATGCTCTAGAACCCCGGCAGCTGGCCGCCGAGGCCGCCCCCGAGTCCCTGCGCGAGCGGGCCCAGCTTCTCCTGCTGCAGCTCCCCTGCGGCGCGTACGGCGTCCCGTACGGCGGCGAGCACGAGGTCCGCGATCGTCTGCGCGGTCTCCTCCGGGTCGCTCGCGTCGATGGCCAGCGGGCTGATCTCGAGCTCGAGAAGCTCGCCGCTGCCGTTCACGGTGGCGACGACAAGGCCGCCTCCGGCACTGCCCTCGACCTCGGCGTCGCTGAGCTCCTGCTGCGCGGTGACGAGCTGCTGCTGCATCAGCTGAGCCTGCTCCAGCAACTGCTGGAGGTTGACATCCCCTGGATTCACGATGGTTGCGCTCCTCAGCGTCCAGCGACATGTTCGTCGCGACGAGCCTACGGCGTCCGCCCCGGTTTCCGCACCGGCGCGGCGTGCGTGTTCGCGCCGGGTCGCGGGCGGACGGACACCGGTTACCCCACCAGTCTCCGTCCATGCGGCGGCCGTCCCTCGGGCGGGGAAGGCGCTCAAGAATGATCGATTTCCTCGATGATGCGGCCGCCCAGCTCACGCTGGATCAGGGCCATGCCCGACAGCTCGCTGACGTCCGCATCGTCGTCGTTGAGCGGGTCCACGTCGTCGTCAGGACGGGAGGCCCCGCCCGTACGGCCGGGCACCGTCTCCGGCCAGGCCTGCCGTGGGCCGGTCTGGGCGGCCGCCCTGGCCGCCGAGCGGGCGGCGGCCAGGCCGGGGCTCGGCGCGGATCGCGGGCTCGGGGCCGAGGACGGCGACGGCGACGGCGACGGCGACGGCGACGGCGCGTCGTAGTCGTCGGACGGCGCGTCGGGCCACGTCTCGTCGGTCGTCCCGCCGGGCGACGCCGCGGGTGGGGCGGCCTTCCGCTCCGGAGCCGGGGCGGTGGCGGCCTGGGAAGCGGCCGGCGCCGGCGCGGGCGTGGCCCCTGTGGGCGGCATGGCCGCAGGGGGCGTCGCGGCGGGCGCGGCCGGCGGAGCCGTGGGCGCGGGAGGCGGCGTGGGCGTCTGCGGTCCGGACGGCCCGCGGGTGGCGGGGCCGGCCGGGCCGGGACCCGAGCCGCCGACGACGACATCGACACGCCAGGTGCCGCCGAGCACGTCGCCGAGCGCGGCGGCCACCACCTCGTCGCGTTTGCCCTTGAGGAAACCCTGCACGTCGCCCGGCTTCTCGAAGCCGACGGTCACGACGTTGCCCTCGACGCCGAGCAGCCTGCCCTGGGCGTTGAGGATCATCCAGGCCACCCGCTGGCGGTTCTTGATCGCTTCGAGCACCTGCGGCCAGGCCTGCTGCACCGGCCCCCCGCCGGCGGCGGGCGCCTGGGCCTGCTGCGCCTGCGGAGGCGGCGGCGCCGCCCCGGAGCCGGGCCGCACGGGCGTGGGCCAGTCGTCGGCGCTCCGCTCGGCCGCCGGGGCGGCCTGAACCTGCGGTGCCGGTGCCGGTGCCGCAGCGGCGGGCGCGGCGGGCGCCGGAGCGGACTGCGGAACCGCTTGAGTCTGGGGAGCTGCGTGCTGGGGAACGGCGGGAGCCTGCGGCGCGGCGGCGTACGTCCCGGCCGCGACGCCGCGCTCCAGCCGTTCGAGCCGGGTCAGCAGCGCGGCCTCGCCCTGGTCGGCCCCGGGCAGCAGCACGCGGGCGCACATCAGCTCCAGCAGCAGGCGGGGGGAGGTCGCGCCGCGCATCTCGGTCAGACCGGCGTTGAACACCTCGGCCGCCCGGGTCAGCTCGGCGGGGCCCATCGACGCCGCCTGCGCCTGCAGACGCTCCAGTTCGTCGGCCGGCCGGTCGAGGAGGCCGCTGCCCGCGGCCTCGGGAACGTTGGAAAGGATCACCAGGTCGCGGAAGCGTTCGAGCAGGTCGGTGGCGAAGCGGCGCGGGTCGTGCCCGCCCTCGATCACCCGGTGCACGGCCTGGAACACGGCCGCGCCGTCCCGCTTGGCGAACGCGTCGACCACCTCGTCCAGCAGGTCGCCGTCGGTGTAGCCGAGCAGGGACACCGCCCGCTGGTAGGTGATGCCGGAGTCGTCGGCGCCCGCCAGGAGCTGGTCGAGGATCGACAGCGTGTCCCGGGCCGATCCCGCACCTGCCCGTACGACCAGCGGTAACGCCGCCGGCTCGTACGGCACCGACTCGGATTCGAGGATCTCCTCCATCAGCCGCTTCAGGGTGGCGGGCGGCATCAGCCGGAAGGGGTAGTGGTGGGTGCGGGACTTGATCGTCCCGATGACCTTCTCCGGCTCGGTGGTGGCGAAGACGAACTTGAGGTGCGGCGGCGGCTCCTCCACCAGCTTCAGCAGCGCGTTGAAGCCCTCACGGGTGACCATGTGGGCCTCGTCGATGATGTAGATCTTGTAGCGCGCCGAGACGGGGGCGAAGAAGGCCCGCTCACGCAGGTCGCGGGCGTCGTCCACGCCGCCGTGCGACGCCGCGTCGATCTCGATGACGTCGAGGTGCCCCGGCCCGGTGGGGGCCAGCGCGACGCAGGACTCGCACTCCCCGCAGGGGTCGGGCGTCGGGCCCTTCTCGCAGTTGAGGGACCGGGCGAGGATGCGGGCGCTGGAGGTCTTGCCACAGCCGCGCGGGCCGCTGAAGAGATAGGCGTGGTGGATGCGGCCGCTACGCAAGGCCTGGCGCAGCGGGTCGGTGACGTGCTCCTGCCCCTTGACCTCGGCGAATGTCCCGGGCCTGTACTTGCGGTACAGCGCAAGACTCATGCCGCCTCCTCGGAGGGTCGACCCGGCCGGCGTACCCGCTAACTGAGAGACCCCTCGCACACCCGCCAGAGCCCGCTTATCCTTGCTGCCTTCCGGCCCTGGGGAGGTTCACAGGATGACGCCGCGCGAGGGGTCCGCTGGACAGTCTAGCCACTCGACGGGTGTGCGCGGGCCGTCGAGACAACAGTCGAAACCACGCCGGAAAGTGGGCTAAGCTGTCCGACGGAGGATTCGCCTAGTTGGCCTAGGGCGCACGCTTGGAAAGCGTGTTGGGGGCAACCCCTCAGGAGTTCGAATCTCCTATCCTCCGCGCTTGGTTGAGCGGCAAGAACACGAAAGGCCCGGTCCATCCAACCGGGCCTTTCGTGTGTCCGGACCTCACGATGCCGTCCAGGCCGGACGCGTGTGACGCCGTACGTCACCAGGGCACCGGCCCGGCGTCGTCGAAGAACCCGCCGGTCGGGCCGTCGTCGGGCAGGGTCGCGAGCCTGATCGCGATCGCCGCGCCCTGTTCGGGCGTACGGACGCCGCGGAAGCCGTTGAGGTCGGTCGCGCAGAAACCGGGACAGCCGGCGTTGATCAGGATGTTCGTGTCGCGCAACTCCTTGGCGTACTGCACGGTGACGGCGTTGAGGAACGTCTTCGACGGCGCGTAGGCGACGGAGATCGGGCCCGTCTCGGCACCGGGAGTGGTCTGCCGGGTGAGAGAGCCCACGGTGCTGGACATGTTCACGATCCGCGGCGACGCCGAGCGGCGCAGCAACGGCAGCATCGCGTTGGTGACGCGGATGACGCCGATCACGTTGGTCTCCACGGCCGCCCGCATCGTGGCGGGGTCGACCGTGGTGGGCGTCTGCGGCATGCCCCCGGTGATCCCGGCGTTGTTGACGAGCACGTCGAGGCGTCCCGCGCGCTCCTCGATCAGCCCGGCGGCGGCGGCCACGCTCGCGTCGTCCGTCACGTCGAGCGGCACGCCGAACGCGTCGACGCCTGCCGCGCGCAGCTTCTCCACGGCGCCCTCCCGGCGCCCCTCGTCCCGGACGCCGACGCCGACGCTCCAGCCGAGGGCGCCCAGGCCGGCCGCGATCTCGTATCCGATCCCCTTGTTCGCGCCGGTGACCAGCGCGATCGTTCCTTCGCTCATGGATCTCATCCTGGCCGCGCCCACTGCGGAACCTCCAACACCGTTTGGGTGGGCATCGATACCTTGCGGATATCGATCGCTCGCTTCCGGCGATACTGTGGCGACATGGAGACGCGTGAGCTGCGGTACTTCGTCGCCGTCGCCGAGGAGTTGCACTTCGGGCGGGCCGCGCAGCGGCTCGGAATCGCGCAGCCGCCGCTGTCGCGGGCGATCGGGCAGCTCGAACGGCGGCTCGGGGTGACATTGCTGGACCGCACGAGCCGCACCGTCACGCTGACCGAGGCCGGGTCGGTGCTGCTGCGCGAGGGCCGGGCGGCCCTCGACGCGGTCGAGGCCGCCGAGCGCCGCACCCGCCGCGCCGCACCCGCGACCGGCCGCCCCGGCCTGGTCCTCGTCACGAAGGCCGGGGCCTCCGCCGAGCTGCTGCCGAAGCTGCTCGACGCGTACGCCGCCGAGCCCGGCGCGGTCGCCGTCGACGTGCTCCTGTGCGGGCCCGGCGAGCAGGAGCGGCTGCTGCGCGACGGCCGGGCCGATGTAGGTCTGCTGCACCGGCCGTTCGACTCGATCGCCGGGTTCGACTTCGAGGAGTTGTGCACGGAGGGACAGGTCCTGGTGCTGCCCGCGGCGCACCCCCTCGCCGGCCGGGCCCATCTGCGGATGGCCGACGTCACCGCGCTGTCCGGCCTGCCCACGCCGCGCTGGCCCCGCTCCGACGGCACATACCCGGACGGCCCCGGCCCGGAGGTCCGGGACAGCGCGCAGCTTCTGCAGTTGATCCTGCTCGGCCGGGCCTCGGCGGTCCTGCCGGAGTCGTCCCGGGCTCATCTGCGCCACGACCTCGCCGCCGTGCCGGTGCTGGACGCGCCGGCGGTGACGACGGTGATCGCATGGCCGCCGCACAGCCGGTCGCACGCCGTCGCCGGGCTGGTCCGGGCCGCGACCCGCCTCTAGCCATAACGGCTGGACAGCCGGAGGACGGAGAGAGGAGGGTGGGCCGAATGGAACAGATCGACTTTCCGGCGATTCCGAAGGCGGGCGACCTCGACGTCCGGTGGATTCACGGCTCGGAGTCGGCCAAGCACAACACCGACCCCGACATCCAGGTGCACCGGTATGACGAGCACACGTACGTCCTGCGCCAGAACAAGGCGATCAACTACGAAGCGCCCTTCATGTTCCTGATGTTCGGGAACGCCCGGGCCCTGCTGCTCGACACAGGCGCGACGGCGTCACCCGCGTACTTCCCGCTGCGCCGGACGGTGGACGAGATCGTGGACCGCTGGCTGGCCGACCACCCCCGCGAGGGCTACGGGCTCATCGTCGCCCACACGCACGGCCACGGCGACCACATCGCGGGCGACGGCCAGTTCCGCGACCGCCAGGACACGGTCGTCGTCGATCCCGCCGTGGAGCACGTGCGCGAGTTCTTCGGGCTCGGCGACGATCTCGACGTTCCCGGGACCGTCGACCTGGGCGGCCGCGTTCTGGACGTGCTGGCCAGCCCCGGGCACCACGGATCCGCGGTGACGTTCTACGACCCGCCCACCGGTCTGCTCCTGACCGGTGACACCGTTTACCCCGGGCGGCTGTACGTCGCGGACTGGCCGGCGTTCGAGCAGACCATCGACCGCTTGGTGAAGTTCGCCGAGGCCCGGCCCGTCACCCACGTTCTCGGCTGCCACATCGAGATGACCAAGGTGCCGGGTGAGGACTACCCGATCCGCACCACCTATCAGCCGGACGAGCCGCCGCTCCAGATGACGGTCGAGCACCTGCGGCGGATCCGCGACGCGCTGGCGGAGATCGGGGGCCGGCCCGGCGTCCACGTCCATCCCGACTTCATCGTCTACAACTAGGGGTCGGATCAGATCCAGCCGCGCAGCAGCATGCGGCTCAGCCAGGCGTCGTACGGCACAGGCACGGCGGTGAGCACGGGCGACAGCCACCAGAAGTTGATGAGCGCGAGCAGCGTGAACGCGCCCGCCACCGCCGCCCCCGTCGAGCGCCGCGCGGCCGGCGCGCCCGGTGGCCCGAGGACGAGCCCGCATGCCAGCGCGATCGCGAGGACCATGAACGGCACCGCCGGGAGCGCGTAGAACAGGTACATCGTGCGGTCGTCGGCCAGCGCGAAGTAGAACCACGGCAGCCATCCCGCCGCGTAGGCGAGCAGGACGGCGCCCGCCCTCCAGTCACGGGTCCTCGCGTACCAGACCACCATCGCGATCAGCGCGAGCAGCCCGCCGTACCAGATCACCGGGGTGCCGGTCCCGAGGATCGCCTGCGAGCAGGAGGGCGCGCCGCACGTGCCGCCGGGCGCCTGGTAGAAGAACGCGACCGGCCGCAGCAGCAGCGGCCAGGTCCACGGGTCCGACTGGTAGTCGTGGTGCCTGCTCAGCCCCTGGTGGAAGCCGAACACCTGACTCTGGTAGTCCACCAGCGAGCGGAGCGAGTCGAAGACGAAGTAGGCCCAGCCGTTCGAGGTCGCGCGATCCCAGTTGCGGCCCCACCCCCCGGCGGAGGCGAACCACCCGGCGAACGATGCGACGTACACGACGGCGGGCACGGCGCCGAGCCAGGCGAGGCCCAGCGGCCAGTCGAGGCGGACCGCCTGCCGGTACGGCCGGCGCAGGCCGACGGCGCGCCTGGCCCCGCAGTCCCAGACGAGCGTCATGATCGCGAACGCCATGACGAACAGCACGCCGGTCCACTTGGTCGCGGTCGCGGCGCCCAGGCACAGCCCGGCCGCCAGCCTCCAGGGCCGCGGGCCGAGCCGGGGAGCGGGCCCGTTCAGGGCGGAGGCGCGATACCACTCCGTCAGGCGGGTGCGGGCCGCGTCGCGGTCGGCGACCAGGCAGGCGAAGCCCGCGAGCACCCAGAACGCGAGGAATACGTCGAGCAGCGCCGAGCGCGACAGCACGAGATGCAGGCCGTCCAGCGCCAGCAGCAGGCCGGCGAGGCAGCCGAGGAGGGTCGAGCGGGTCATCCGGCGGGCGGTCCGCGCCAGGACCAGCACGCTGAGCGTGCCCACGAGCGCGGCGACGCACCTCCACCCGAAGGGCGTGACGCCGAAGAGCCACTCTCCCGCGCCGATCAGCCATTTGCCGAGCGGAGGGTGGGCGACGTAGGCGCCGCACTCCTCGAACGTCCCGCACGCCTTGAACACGTCCGTGCCGCCGCGTGCGAACACCTGGTCGGCGCCGTCCGCGAACTGCCGCTCGACGCCGTACCTGATCAGCGAGTAGGCGTCCTTGGCGTAGTAGAGCTCGTCGAAGACGAGCGCGTGCGGCACGTCGAGACGGAAGAACCGGAGGAACCCCCCGAGAGCGGCCACGGCCAGCGGGCCGAGCCATCCGCGCCCACCCGGCATCGGCGGCACCAGCCGAGGTAAGGCGGTCAGAGGCACGCGGTGATCCTAACCCGGCAAAACGCGAAGATCAGGGTAAGACGGATCCGGCATGGCGGACCGTCAGGCATGATCGCCGCCATCCGGGGCAGTAGGCGGCCAGCAAGCGAAGCGGGAAAAACAGTGTCGGCAACGCCATCGGGAGCGTCGCAGATGGATTTCGATGACCGAGCGCAACTCGACACCTCGCAGGTCGAGGACGTCGGCGGTGGAGGCGGGTTCCGCGGCGGAGGTCTTGCCATCGGCGGCGGAGCCGCCGGCATCATCGCCCTCATCGTGGCCCTGATCTTCGGCGTCAACCCCGGCAACATCACGGGCGGCGGCGACGAGCCCGCCGGCCTGCAGCCGAGCAGCGACCTGAGCGCGCAGTGCAAGACCGGCGCCGACGCCGACCAGTCGGAGAAGTGCCGGGTCGTGGGCGTCGTCAACAGCATCCAGAAGTACTGGGGCGAGCAGATCCAGGGATACACCGGCGCGAAGACCACGCTGTTCTCCGGCGGGGTGCAGACCGGCTGCGGCGCCGCGGACTCCTCCGTCGGCCCCTTCTACTGCCCCAATGACAAGCACGTCTACCTGGACCTGTCGTTCTTCGACGAGCTGCAGTCGCGGTTCGGGGCCAAGGGCGGCCCGTTCGCCCAGGCGTACGTGATCGCCCACGAGTACGGCCACCACGCGCAGGACCTGCTCGGCACCATGAACCAGGTCGGCCAGGACCAGGGCGCGGAGAGCGGCTCGGTGCGGCTCGAACTCCAGGCCGACTGCTACGCGGGCGTGTGGGCCAAGAACGCGGTGGACACCGGCTTCTACGCCAAGCCGTTCACCGACGCCGACATCCAGGAGGCGCTCGACGCCGCCGCCGCGGTCGGCGACGACCACATCCAGGAGCAGGCCCAGGGCAGGGTCAACCCGGACGCGTTCACCCACGGCACCTCCGCCCAGCGGCAGAAGTGGTTCACGAACGGCTACTCGTCGGGCGACCCCGCACGCTGCGACACCTTCTCCGGGAGCGTCTGAGACCCCCGGCAGAGCCTCGGGCGCGAACCTTTGCGTCGTCTCCTAAACTACATACCGTGATCTTTAAGTTGGTCGGTGACGGACGGCCCTATCCCGAGCACGGACTGTCGTCCCGCGAGTGGGCGCAGATCCCGCCCCGGCAGGTCCGGCTCGACACACTGGTCACCACGAAGGCGGTGCTGGACCTGCACTCGTTGCTCGCCAAGGACTCGACCTTCTACGGCGATCTTTTCCCGCACGTGGTGCAGTGGAAGGGCGAGCTCTACCTGGAGGACGGCCTGCACCGCGCCCTGCGCGCCGCCCTCCACCAGCGCTCGGTGCTGCACGCCCGCGTGCTGGAGCTGCAGGACTAGACGCTTTCCGGGCGAGATCCTCTGCCTGACTGCTTCGGCAGCCTTACGCGCGCGCTCTGGCCGGCCGTGCCAGGCCGGTGACCCCGGGACGCGAAAGAGCCGCCGACCCCTGTGATCGGGATCGGCGGCTCTCAGGTCGAGCGGTGGAGGTGGGATTTGAACCCACGGTAGGTTGCCCTACACACGCTTTCGAGGCGTGCGCCCTCGGCCACTAGGCGACTCCACCGCGCAGCAGCTTACCGGACGAACACCACTGCGCGTGCATCCGTTTCCGTCCGCCCGCCGAGTCAGGCGCGGCGGCCCGAGAAGAACTCGGTCAGCACGGCTGCGCACTCGCCGGCCAGCACGCCCATGACCACCTCGGGCCGGTGGTTGAGCCGACGGTCCCGCAGGACGTCCCACAGCGATCCCGCGGCCCCGGCCTTCTCGTCCACCGCGCCGTACACCACGCGGTCCACCCGGGCGAGGACCGCGGCGCCGGCGCACATCGTGCACGGTTCAAGCGTGACGACGAGCGTGCAGCCCGTCAGCCGCCAGTCGCCGATCCGCGCCGCCGCCGCGCGCAGGGCGAGCACCTCGGCGTGGGCCGTGGGGTCGGCGCTCGCCTCGCGGTCGTTGCCCGCCGCCGCCAGCACCTCTCCCACCACCGAGCCCGGCCGCGGCGGGCCGAGCACGACGGCGCCGACCGGCACCTCGCCGCGCCCGCCCGCCCGTACGGCCTCCGCCAGCGCCAGCCGCATGGCGGCCTCGTACATGTCCGGCGGCGAGCCGGTCACCGCAGGCGGTCGAGCTCGTCGGCGAAGCCGAGCCGTTCGGCGATGAGGGAGAGGATGTCGGCGGGCAGCACACCCTCCTCCATGCTGAGCTCCACGAGCTCCTCCGCGCTCAGCGAGAAGTCGTCGAGCAGCTCCAGGTCGCCGACCGGGCGGATGCCGAGGTCGGGCGCGTCCTTGTCCACCACGACGCCGGCCAGCTCGGCGAAGATCTCGCCCAGGGGGTCGTTCTGCACGGCGTGCGCGTCGGAGATGAACACGCGAGGGTCGAGGTCGCCCTCATAGCGAATGATCGCGAACCACTCGTCCTCGACCTCCACGCAGAGCAGCGCGAGCTCGTCGCCGTTGAGCCCGAGGGCCTCCTGCAGGGCGTCGCTCAGATCGTCGGCGATCTCGGCCTCGCCGAGATCGACCTCGGCGCCGGCCCAGCGGCCGTCGATGCGGGCGAAACCGGCGGAGAAAAGGTTGGATCTGGAGGGCATTGCCGTCTCCCCAGGTCAGCCGATGGCGGCGTCGACGGCGCGTTCGAATGGCTGGGAGAAACCCAGCCGCGCGGCGATGCTGGACAGGACCTCGTCGGGCAGCAGGTCGAGGTCGCCTGACAGCGCGCCCAGCTCCATCTCGTCGAGCCCGAGGTCGGCGAAGATGGACAGGTCCCCGGCGGGAAGCACGCTGTCGAGCTCCTCCTCCTCGGGCACGGGCACGTCGAGGTATTCGAGAACCTGCTGCGCCAGCGGCCACTCCCAGGCGGCCGTGATGTCCGAGAGGAAGACGTCCACCTGCTCGCCGAAGACCCGTAACGCCACGAAGAAGTCATCCCCTACGGCGACCATGCCAATCGTGGTTCCCATGCTGGGGGTCTGGCGGAGGGCGTGAATGAGTCCGTCCAGGTCGGAGGTCAGCGCCACCGGGAGCATCTCCGCCTCCCAGCGGTCCTCCTCGCGATAGACGACGATGGCGAAGTCAAGAGTGTCCACGTCTGTCATCGTCTTCCCCACCGCACGGTCTTCACGCAGGCAATGGTCGCAGAATCGGAGTCGTACCGTACGGTGCTCACTCCAAATCGTGATCAAAGACTCAGCCGACGTCGAGGGTTTGCCCAGGAGACGGTAACTTCTGTTCCCATGGAGACCCTCGTCGTCGACCACCCGCTCGTCGCCCACAAGCTCACCACTCTCCGCGACGTGCGGACCGACTCGCCGACGTTCCGCCGCCTGGCCGACGAGCTGGTCACGCTGCTCGCCTACGAGGCCACCAGGGACGTCCGGGTCACCGACGTGACGGTCGACACACCGCTCACCCCCGCCCGCGGCGTACGGCTGGCGCGCCCCGTGCCGCTCGTGGTGCCGATCCTCCGCGCGGGGCTGGGGATGCTCGACGGGATGACCCGGCTCCTGCCGACCGCCGAGGTGGGCTTCCTCGGGATGATCCGCGACGAGTCCACGCTCAAGGCCCAGACCTACGCCACGCGGCTGCCGGAGGACCTGTCCGGCCGCCAGTGCTACGTGCTCGACCCGATGCTCGCGACGGGCGGGACCCTCGCCGCGGCGATCCACTTCCTGTTCGACCGCGGCGCCCGGGACGTCACCGCGATCTGCCTGCTGGCCGCGCCCGAGGGCATCGCGTACCTGGACGAGGCGTTCCGCGGCGGCGACCGCCCGATCCGAGTGGTGACGGCCGCCCTCGACGAACGGCTGAACGAGAACGGCTACATCGTGCCCGGCCTCGGCGACGCCGGTGACCGCCTGTACGGCGTCGTCTGATTTCCCGGGGGCCTGATTTCCCGAGGCCTGATTTCCCCGGGGTCTGATTTCCCTTCCTATCCGCGCGGTCCGTCCGCATCTCACCCCTGGTTACACTGCGCGCCCAGTAGGGTACGCAGTGTGATGACGACGTCACCTCGCGCTCTCGCGAGCGGCGCGCCACCAGGGAGAGCGATGATCCAGCATCCGGCCGACGAGCACTACGAACAGCTCGAGGCCCTGCTCAGGGACGAGTTCGCGGGGGTGCATCCTCCCGCGACGGTGACCCGGTGCGTTCAGGCCGCCCACCACGGCGCCATCGAGGTCACCGGACACGCGCACCCAGCACTGGTCGAGCGCATCGCCCGCAAGCATCTGCGGGTCCTGGCGACCGCCGCGACGGAGCGCGGCTGACGGCCGTCACGATCACGAAAACCCGTTGGCGGTTAGCCGCTTTACCAAACGGGGCGTCTGGGTAATGTATTGGTCATGGGAGTGGTGACGGCGGTGCAGGCGAAGAAAGTCATCAAGTGGACGCTCATCGTGTCGGCGGGGTTCTACCTGCTCACGAGACCGACTGACGCGGCCCACACGGTCCACGGGGCCTTCACAGGAATCGTCAGCGCGGCCGATTCGATGGCGCAGTTCTTCGCCACCCTGACATGAGACTTGTGACCCACGGGGATTCGGCCCCGTCGTCGGTCAACCGTTACCTCCTCCCCCACGAACACCAAGTCATCATGGTCCGGCGTCACCCCGCCGTCCTCCTGCGCCCGGTCGCCGAGATCTTCGGTGGGCTCATCCTCGCCGGAATCCTCAGCAAGTTCCTGAGCGACAACGGTGCGAGCCAGGCCCTCGCCCTCGTCTGGTGGGCCTGGCTCCTCCTGCTGGTTCGATTCGTCTGGAAGGTCGCGGAGTGGTCGGTCGACTACTTCGTCGTCACCTCCCAGCGCATGCTTCTCACCACGGGCCTCATCACGCGCAAGGTCGCGATGATGCCCCTGAGCAAGGTCACCGACATGAGCTTCCAGCGCTCGCTCCTCGGCCGCATGCTCGGCTACGGCGAGTTCGTGATGGAGTCGGCCGGCCAGGATCAGGCCCTGCGTACCGTCCCCCACATCCCCTATCCGGAGACCTTGTACCTCGAGGTCTGCCAGATGATCTTCCCCAGCAAGGACGGGGACGACGACTGACCGACGGTCCGCCGTCCGATATCTCGACACCGTGATCGAACCTTCATCGTCGTGATTCTTGACGGAGGGTTACACGATTCGGTCGCTTCGTGCCATTATGGCGACACTATTGACCCTTCCCCCGCCCTGAGAGACCAGATGCCGAGTCAGGGAACCATCGGCGACCGCGTCCGCGGATTGCGGTTGAGCAGGCGCATGTCACAGGCCCAGTTGGCCGGACCCGACCTGTCCGACAGTTACGTCTCACTCATTGAGTCCGGAAAGCGGACGCCAACACCGGTCGTCGCCCGGCTGCTCGCCGAGCGGCTCGGTTGCACCACCGAGTTCCTGCTCCACGGGATAGAACCCCGGCAGCGCATCGACACCGAGCTCGGCCTGCGACATGCCGAGCTCGAGCTGTATCACGGCGATCCCGCCGTGGCGGCCGACCGCTTCGGCGAGATCGTCAAGGCGGCGGGTGAGGACAACGCGATGCTGGCCGCCCACGCGCGCCTCGGTGTGGCGCGGGCGCTGGAGGCCCAGGGCCGCATCGGCCGGGCCGTCGAGGCGTACGAGCGGCTGCGCCGCGAGGCCTCCGCGCACCCCGAGCGCCTTGCGGATCTGCCGCTGACGGTCGCGCTGTGCCGCTGCTACCAGCGGGCCGGCGACCGGCTGCGGGCGCGCGACCTCGGCGCCCACGCGCTCGGCCAGATCGACCGGCTCGGCGTGATCGAGGGCGAGCTGGCCGTCGAGCTGGCGCTCGCGCTGGTGGAGGCCGAGACCGGCCTGCCGTACGTCGAGCGGGTGCTGTCGACCGCGGGCCCGGCGCACGCGAGCGACCGCAGCGCGGAGATCCTCGCGCTGTGGCAGGCCAGCGTCACGGCGGCCGAAGGCGAGGACTCGGCGCTGGCCGTGCAGCTCGCCGAGGACGCCCTCGCGGCGGGCCGTCCGGCCCGGATCGCCGTGCGCCGCGCACGCATCGCGATGCACTGGGCTCGCATCACCGCGGCGGATCCCGAAGGCGCCGATTTGGACCGAGCCAACGAACTCGCGAAGTCCGCGGCGGACGTCTTCGCGGGGTTCCCGGCCGAGCGGCAGGATCACGCGCGGAGCCTCGTGGTGCTGAGTTTCGTACGGTTCCGGACCGGAGACGCGGAATCCGCAGCCGAACTCGCCGGTCAGGCGCTGGATCTATTGGACGGCGTCAAGGGGACCACCGCGGCGACCGCGAACATGGTCCTGGCCGAGATCGCTTTGGCACGGTCCCAAGATCCGGCTGTCGCGCTCGACCACGCGCACGACCTGCTGGACGGCGAGGCGCCCGACCGGGAGACCGCCCGGGCCTGGCGCATGCTCGGCGACCTGTGGGGTCAGGCCGGTGCCCTCGACCGGCAGTCAGGGGCATATCGTAGAGCTCTGGAAGCGGTCGGAATCCGCGTGAACATACCGGGCTCCATGACCACGACGGTGCTCGCTCGATAGCCTCCTGGGGCTCCGGACTTGTTCTGGAGGCTCTGGAATAATGAGGGTCTACCACTCATTCCATCATCGGATGATTGGCAACCCAAAGGAGGCTGACGTGAGCCTGCGGACGGCGCAGCGGGCGTCTCTCGTGGACCAGGTGATCGACCAGCTCAAGGAGCAGATCACCTCCGGCTCCTGGCAGATGAATGCCAAGATTCCCACCGAGACGGTGCTCGCAGAGCACCTGGGAGTCGGCAGGAACACGGTCCGTGAGGCGGTCCGCGCGCTGACCCACGCCGGGCTGCTGGAGTGTCGCCAGGGCGACGGCACGTACGTGCGGGCCACCAGCGAGCTGTCGGGTGCGATGGCCAGGCGGCTGCGCGCGGCCGAGCAGCTGGAGATCCTGGAGGTCCGGCGCGCCCTGGAGGTCGAGGCGGCCCGGCTCGCGGCGACGCGGCGGACCGACGAGGACGTCGCGTCGATCGAGGCCGCGCTGGCCGCGCGCGAGAAGGCATGGTCGGACGGCGACCCCGAGGCGTTCGTCGAGGCCGACCTCGCCTTCCACGTGGCGGTCGTCGAGGCCACGCACAACAGGGTGCTGATCGACCTCTATGTCGACTTCTCCGCGGCGCTGCGGGCGAGCATCGCGGCCGCCGGCGGCTCCCTGGAGCAGAACTACATCCCCCACGACGCGATCGTGCGCGCGATCGCCGCCGGCGACGCCACCGCGGCCGAGCGGGCCGGTCACGCGTGCATGGAGCACATCCTCATCGCCCTCACCGACTCCGCCACCCTCACCTCCTGAGCCCCCCGCCCGGCGGGTCCGTACGAACGGCACCCGCGGGCCCATCAGGTGAGCACAGTCAGGCGAGCACGGCTCAGCCGAGTCGCAGGGACATGACGAGGTAGCGGAAGCCGGGGTCCTCGCCCTCGTCGGTGATCAGCGCGGGGCGGGTCGGCGAGTCCATGTGGATGCGCGCCCGCCCGGTCTCGACCCCCGCCAGCCCGTCGAGCAGGAAGTGGGGCTGGAAGGCGATCTGGATGTCCGGGCCCTCCAGCTCGGCGTCGACGACCTCCGCGCCCCTGCCGATGTCACCGCCCCCGGCCTGGATCAGCACCTGTCCCTGGGAGAACGACAGCCGGACCGCGGCGTTGCGCTCGGCGACCAGCACGACGCGCTTGACGGCCTCCACGAACGGTCCCACCTCCACGTCCGCGTGGATCGTCCACTGCGCGGTCAGCCGGGACCGGTAATCGATGAACTGGTCGTCCAGCAGCCGCACGGTCGTCGTACGCCCCTGACTCTCGAAACCCGCCACGTTGTCGCCCAGGCCGATCGCCACCTCGCCGCCGCGCAGCGACCGGGCCACCTCGACCAGCACCCGCGCAGGCACGACCACGCCGTGCTCCGCGTCCTGCCGCTCGGGATGCCACAGGAACTCGGCGGCGGCGATGCGGTAGCGGTCGGTGGCGGCCATCGACACCCGCACGCCCTCGATGTCCACGCGGATGCCCGTCAGCATGGGCAGCGTGTCGTCGCGGCTCGCGGCGGCGGCCACCTGCCCGACCGCGGTGGCGAAGGCGCCCCCGCCCACGGCGCCGACCTTCGGCGGCATCGGCGGCATCACGGGAAAGTCCTCGTCGGGCATCGTGATCAGCCCGAACTCCGCGCTGCCGCAGGTGAGCACCGCCTCCGACCCGCTTCTGACGATCTCGACGGGCCGGGCGGGCAGGCTCCGGGTGATCTCGGCCAGGACCTTCCCGGGGATCAGCACCCGCCCCGGCTCGGCGACGTCGGCCTCGACGTCGGCACGGGCCGAGACGTCGTAGTCGAAGGCGGACACCCGCAGGTCGTCTCCCGCCTCCAGCAACAGGCCCGCGAGAACGGGCACGGCGGGCCGGGCGGGCAGCACCCGCGCCGCCCACGCCACCGCGTCGGCCAGAACGTCGCGGTTAACCTGGATTTTCATCCCGACCTCCTGCCTGTGCCACGACTCGGCTCCAAAACTAGCGCCCGGCACCGACAATCCCGGCGTGCCCTACTTGCTGTTGAGGAAGGCGAGCACGGCGAGGACGCGCCGGTTGTCGTCGTCGGAGGGCGCCAGGCCGAGCTTGGTGAAGATGCTCGCCGTGTGCTTGCCCACCGCGCTGTCGCTGAGGAACAGCCGCTGCCCGATCGCGGCGTTCGACCTGCCCTCGGCCATCAGCTCCAGCACCTCGCGCTCCCGGGGGGTGAGGCGGCCGAGCGGTTCGTTGCGCGCGTTGCTCGCCAGGAGCCGGGCGATCACCTCGGGGTCCATGGCCGTCCCGCCGCCCGCGACCCGGCGTACGGCGTCGACGAACTGCTCGCCGTTGAACACCCGGTCCTTCAGCAGGTAGCCGACGCCGCCGGACCCGTCGGCCAGCAACTCCCTGGCGTACAGCTGCTCGACGTGCTGGGAGAGCACGAGGACCGGCAGGCCGGGCACCTGCCGCCGCGCGGCCAGGGCGGCCTGCAGCCCCTCATCGGTGAAGGTCGGCGGGAGCCGCACGTCCACGACGGCCACGTCGGGACGCTCGCCGACCAGGGCGGCGAGCAACTCGGGGCCGGACTCGACCGCCGCGACCACCTCGAAGCCGTGCGCGCGCAGCAGTGCGACCAGACCCTCCCGCAGCAGGTGCAGGTCCTCCGCCAGCACTACCCGCACGTGCCGCCCTCCGCTTCCCTGGTCCGCACCGTCGTCGCCAGCGCGACGGCCAGCAGGCCGCCGCCGAGCAGAATCATGCCCACGATGACCGGCCACTGGAAGGGCTCGGACACGTACAGGCCGAGGAACCACGACTTCACCGGCGATCCCACCAGCTTGAACACCATCGCGACCAGCCCCTGCGGGAACAGCGCGATCGGCCACAGCCCCCAGCACAGGCGGCCGAAGTAGCGCCACGGGGTCGTCGGCGCCGGCCGCACCCGGAACGCCCGGGGCAGTTCGATGACGGCCGTGGTCGGGCCGCCCACCGGGCTGTTCACCGCGAGGACGCCGTCGAACGCCCCGAGCCTGCGCTCGATGCCGCGCAGACCGGTGCCCTGCTCGGGGTCCGCGCCGCCGTGACCGTCGTCGGTCACCGTCACGCGCAGCGCCGGGCCCTGCGCGCTCACGTCCACCCACACCTCGGTCGCGTCGCCGTGCCGGGCGGCGTTGGCCAGCAGCTCGCTGACCGCGAAGTACGCCGCGGACTCCAGAGGGGCGGAGGCGCGCTCGGGCAGGTCGACCGTGACGTGGGTGCGCAGCGGGCTGTCCAGGGCGAGGGCGCGTACGGCGTCGCCGAGGCCGCGCTCGGCCAGCACCGGGGGATGGATGCCGCGCACCAGCCGCCGGATCTCCTGCAGCGCGGTCGCCGAGGCCTCCCTCGCCTTGCCGAGCAGCGCCCGGGCGGCCTGCGGGTCGCTTTCCAGCAGTTGCTCGGCCGCGCCGATGGTCATGCCGATCGCCACCAGACGGGCCTGGGCGCCGTCGTGCAGGTCGCGCTCGATCCGGCGCAACTCCGCGGCCTGCGAGTCGACCGCCTCGGTGCGGGCGGCGTCCAGGAGGCTGACCCGCTGGGCCAGCCTGGCCTTCTCGGTGGGCCCGAGCAGCGCGGCCGCCACCTGGCCGTGCAGGCGCACGGCCCACGGCGCGTACCAGCGCGCGCCGATCACCGCGAGCAGGATCCAGACCGCGCCCATCACCGGGTCGCCTCCGGCCGCCCACGCGACGCCGTACGCGACCGCGAGCAGCGGAGCGGCGGCCACCAAACCGCCGGCCAACGGCGCGGAGAGCAGGAAGGCGAGGTCGCGCCAGGTGGCGGGATCCTTGGTCATCCAGTTCCACCGCTTGTTGAAGGCCGGGATCGTGGGCCTCTTGTACAGGGTGCGGCCGTCGCGGTACCAGCCGTCGGCCTGCGGAACCGGCGGGGGCGGCGCGGGCCGGTACGGGTCGTCGATCGGTATGCCCGACCAGCGGGCGGCCAGCCCGCGTTGCAGCCGGGTCACGGCCCGCGCGAGCCGTACGGCCGGGGGGAAGACGGGCACCAGGCCGACCAGGAAGGTGAGCAGCACCGCCGCCAGCACCACCAGGCCGGCGGCCAGGCCCAGCAGGGCGAGGCCGGCGAGAGCGGCGCTCCGCAGCAGGGCGATGAGGGTCGGGCGAGCTGAGGTCACGGGTCCAGTCTGGAGGCCGGCGCCGGGCCGGCACAGTGGCCGAAGCCGCCCGATGGGGGTGGAGGAAAGTGCACCCCCATCGGGTCCGCAGCCGCATTCTCCGCGGACCGTCCGATTCCTAGCGTCTTGGCCATGGCAATCATCACCGTGGACCACCTACGCAAGGCGTACGGAACGAAGGTGGCGGTCGAGGACGTGTCGTTCTCCGTGGAGGAGGGCGAGGTCTTCGGCATCGTGGGCCGCAACGGGGCAGGCAAGACGACGACGGTCGAGTGCGTCGCCGGGCTGCGCACCCCCACCGCGGGCACCGTCACCGTGGACGCGGACCTGAAGGAGCAGGTCGGCGTGCAGCTCCAGGAGTGCTCGCTGCCCGACAAGATCCGGGTCGGGGAGGCGCTGGCGCTCTACGCCTCGTTCTACTCCCGTCCGGCCGACTGGCGGGCCCTGGCCGTGGAGGCCGGGCTCGATCTCCGCGCGCCCTTCGGCAAGCTGTCCGGCGGGCAGCGCCAGCGGCTGTCGGTCGCGCTCGCGCTGGTCGGAAGCCCGCGCGTCGCGATACTCGACGAGCTCACCACCGGCCTCGATCCGCAGGCCCGCCGCGACACGTGGGACCTGGTCTCGCGGATCAGGGAACGCGGCGTGACCGTGCTGCTGGTGACCCACTTCATGGAGGAGGTGGAGCGCCTGTGCGACCGGGTCGCGGTCATCTCCCGGGGGCGGGTGCGGGCGGTGGACACCCCCGCCGGGCTGGTCGCCCGCGCCGGCGGCGAGCAGCGCCTGATCTTCCAGACCGACGATCCCGTCGACGGCCTGCGGGCGCTGCCCGAGGTGGCGTCCGTCACCAGGAACGGCGCGGAGGTCACCGTCACCGGCACCGGCGACGTGCTGAGCGCCGTCACCGCCGTGCTGCCCCCGTCCCGCACCCGGGGGCTGCGCATGGAGCGCACCACCCTCGACGACGCGTTCCTCGTTCTCACCGGCAAGGAGGAGTCATGACGAAAGCGTTCGGAAAACTCGCGGCCGTGGAGGCCCGGCTCTTCCTCCGCGAGCCGATGGCGGTGTTCTTCGCGATCGTGCTGCCGGTGGGACTGCTGCTGGGGCTCGGCACGACGATCCCCGGCTTCCGCGACGCGGATCCGTCGCTCGGCGGGCAGCGGCTCGTGGACGCGCCCTTCACGGCGATGATGGTGCTGCTGTCGGTCGTGACGCTCGGGCTCAGCGTGCTGCCGGGCAGCCTGGTGATCTACCGGGAACGCGGCGTGCTGCGGCGGCTGTCCACCACGCCGGTGCGGCCGGGCGCGCTGCTGACGGCCCAACTGGTGATCAACGTGGTCGTGTCCGTGGTCGCCACCACGCTGACGCTGGTGCTGGGTCACCTGGTCCTCGGGGTGCCGTTCCCCGTCTCGCCATGGACGTTCGCCGGGGTCTTCGTCCTCGGTTCGCTCACCATGCTCGCCATCGGCCTGCTGCTGGCCGCCGTGGCGCCGAACGCCCGGGTCGTCCAGGGAGTCGGCTCGGCCCTCATGTTCCCCCTGCTGTTCCTCGCCGGGATGTGGCTGCCCCGGCCGCTCATGCCCGAAATCCTGCGCCGGGTCAGCGACTTCACGCCCACGGGCGCCTTCGGGCAGGGACTGATGGACGCCCTGGGCGGGCACGCCCCCCAGCCGCTCCACCTCGCCGTACTGGCGGGCTGGGCGCTGGCCGCGGGTCTCGCCGCGGCCCGGCTGTTCCGCTGGGAGTAGCCGATGGGGCCCTGGCGGCCCGGCGCCTACCTCGGGGGTAATCGCCGGGCCGATCGGCGACCGGATAGCGTCCAGGGCGTGACCGTCGCAACGCTCTATCAGCGGCCGTTCGGGGAGCTCCTGCGCCAGTGGCGCGAGCACCGGCGGCTGAGCCAGCTGGAACTGTCCAACCGCGCCGAGATCTCCACTCGGCACATTAGCTTCCTGGAGACCGGCCGGGCCACGCCAAGCCGCGACATGGTGCTCCACCTCGCCGAGCACCTCGACCTTCCGCTCCGCGAGCGCAACCACCTGCTGCTGGCCGCCGGATACGCCCCCGTCTACACCGAGTCGTCGCTCGCCTCGCCGCAGATGGCGGCGGTGTACGAGGCGATCCGGCGGCTGCTGTCGGCCCACGACCCCTACCCGGCGGTGGTGGTGGACCGGGTATGGAACCTCGTCGACGCCAACGACGGCATCGGGCTGCTCGCGGAGGGGATCGACCCCGACCTGCTGAGCAACGTGCTGCGGGGAAGCCTCCACCCAGAAGGACTCGCCCCGCACATCGTCAACCTGGGCGAGTGGCGGGCGCACCTGCTCGGCCGGCTGCGCCGGCAGATCACGCTCACCGCCGACCCGCAGCTCAGCGAGCTGTACGCCGAGCTGCGCGACTACCCCTGCGACCAGCCGGAACCCGAGGTGGAGCTGCCCGGCCCCGGAGACATCCTCGTGCCGCTGCGCGTGCGGCGGGCCGGGCGGGAGCTGTCGTTCTTCAGCATCGTGGCGACCTTCGGCACCCCGCTCGACATCACGGTCTCCGAGCTGGCCATCGAGTCGTTCTACCCGGCCGATCCCGCGACGGCCGCGTTCCTGCGCGGCACCTCTTCGTGATCGTCCAGAGATCATCCGGCGTCCGTGTGGCGATCCGGTCTTGCCACAATTCCCCCATCAAGCCGTGCCCGAATCAGGGGGAGGCCGGGGTGGGGGGGAGACCGGGGTGGGGGGAGAGACCAGGGTGCCCACACGGGTGCTGACCAACACGTTCCACGTGGACGCCGCGCCGGAGAAGGTGTTCGAGCACCTCACGACGCCCGAGAGTTACATCGGCCTGTCACCGCTCGTGGTCGCCGTGCGGGACGTCGACACCTCCGAGCCGGGGGTGGTGCGCTACACCTCCATCGAGCGGTTCCGCTTCCTCGGCCTGAAGTACGACAACCCCATCGCCGTCACACTGCTGACCGAGCGCCTGGCCGGGGGGCTGTCGGTGCGGGGACAGGTGCGCAGCCCCGGCGGCGTACGGATGGGCTACCGCTTCGACCTGTCCCCGGAGGCCGGCGGCACGCGGATGGACGACCGGCTGGACCTGAGCGCGCCGTGGCTCGTGATGGGGTTCGCGGCGGGCCAGGCGCGCAAGGTGCAGCTCGCCAGGGCCCGGATCCTCGCCGAACGGCTGTCCGGGCGGTCTACGCACGGTGTGTGAACGACTCCAGCGACTCCGCGCGCCGGATGTGGTCGAGCCGGTGACATCCTCCTGTCACGATCTCGATGAGAAACGCGTCACACCGCGATGTTCGCGGTCCTGACCGCCGCTCTCTCGCGTGAGAAGCTGGAGCTCCCACCATCCGCCCGGAGGTATCACATGCTCGTGCTGGCGCACGTCAGCGACATCCACATCGACGGAAGCGAGCGGAACACCTCGCGCGCCGCCCGCGCGCTCACCTACGCGCGGTCGCTGCGGCCCGACGCGATCGTGCTCACCGGCGACCTGGCGGACCACGGCGCGATGGAGGAGTACGAGACCGTCCGCGAGCTGATCGCCGGCGACGACGTGCCGCTCGTGCTGTGCCCGGGCAACCACGACGCGCGGGGCAACCTCCGCAAGGTCCTGCTGGAGCAGGACGGCGACCACCCGGTCAACCAGGCGCTCAACCTCGACCACGCGACGATCGCGCTGTGCGACTCCAGCATCCCCGGCCGGCCCGAGGGCGCACTGGACGACGACACCCTGGCCTGGCTCGACTCCGTGCTCGCCGCAACGCCCGGCGTCCCCGCCTTCGTCGGCATGCACCACCCGCCCGTCGCGCTCGGCATCCCGTACGTGGACGACATCCGGCTCGGGCGGCCGGAGGGGCTGGCGGAGGTCCTGGGCCGGCACCCGCACGCCATCGCGGTGCTGGCCGGGCACGCCCACACGGCGGCGGCGACGACGTTCGCCGGGCTGCCGCTGCTGGTCGCGCCGGGAGTGGTCAGCACCGCGCTGCTGCCGTCCGAGACCTCGGCGCACCCCCCGGTCGACCACGACCTGCCGCCGGCCGTCGCCCTGCACGTGCTCGACGACGGCCGGGTCACCACCCACTACCGGCCGGTCCCCTAGACCTTCGTGATGCGGACGGCGTCGGCGACGACATAGCCGGTGGCGGAGGTCCACCGGCTCACGCCGACCACCTTGGAGGTCCCCGCGGTCAGCGTGAACGTGCCGAGCGAGCGCCACTGGCCACCGCCCGTCCGCTGGTCCACCGACACCGTACGGCTGCCGCTCGACGTCGCCACGATGTACGGCGTCGCGCTGTTGTAGCCCGGGTCGGACGGATACCAGACCTCGACCCGGTAGCTCCCGGCGCTGGGGATCGTGGCGGTGAACCAGGCCGGATCGCTGGCCGCCACCGGGGTGGCGAAGCGGTAGTCGGCGCCGTACCGCTGGGCGGAGTAGGCCGAGACGCCCCAGGCCGAGCCCGCGCTGAAGGACGTCCCGGCGTTGTCGACCACGATGCCGGACGCCCCGGTGGACGTCGCACCGCCGCTGGGCGCGCTCTCCTGCCGCCACCGGTCGAGCGCGGTGACGTAGTAGGTGGCGGTGCCGGTGGCCGTGGTGTCCGTGTAGCTCGTCTGCCTGGTCGTCGTCAGCAGGTTGCGGGCGTCGGCGAAGGAGCACGGGTCGGCCGTCGGGACCGCGCCGTCGACCCGGTAGACCGCGTACGAGGAGCCGTTGCCCTGCCAGGAGAGGGCGACCCCGGTCGAGGTGCGGACGGCGGAGGTGATCGAGGGGGCCGCGGGCACCCCACCGGTGCCCCGCGCGGGCGGAAGCGCCGGCCTGGAGTAGTGGGCCGACACGAGGGCCGAGAAGCCGCCGATCCGGTCCGCCCTGACGTCCTTGGCGCTGAAGTAGACGTCGCCGGCCACCTCGGGGTGCTTCCTGTTGTCGTAGAGGTGGTCGCTGAGCTCGGATGGGTCCTGCCAGGCGGCGTCCTGGCCGCTCGCCCCGACCCGGTAGGCGGCCTGGCCGACGACCAGGCCGACGCCGGTTCCCCTGACGACGTCGGACCACCACGCGGTGAGCACCTCGTACGCCGCCGGGCCGTAGCCGATGTGCCAGTAGATCTGCGGCGCGACGTAGTCCACCCAGCCCTGCTTCACCCACAGTCTGGTGTCGGCGTAGATCGCGTCGTACGACTGCAGCCCGGAGGTCCGGGAGCCGAGAGGGTCGGTGGCGGAGTTGCGCCAGATGCCGAACGGGCTGACGCCGAAGGACACCCATGGTTTCGCGGCGTGGACGCGCTGGTCCAGCTCCCGCACGAGCCGGTCGACGTTGTCGCGGCGCCAGTCGCCGACGTCGGAGAAGCCCGCGCCGTACCGGCTGAAGGTGGCGGAGTCGGGGAGGGCCTCGCCGCTCACCGGATAGGGGTAGAAGTAGTCGTCGAGGTGAACGCCGTCGATGTCATACCGGGTGACGGCGTCCGTGATCGCGTCCTCGATGAAGGCCCTGACCTCGGGGATGCCGGGGTTGTAGTAGAGCTTGCCGCCGTACGCAAAGCGCCAGTCGGGATGCACACGGGCCGGGTGGGTGGCGACCAGCTTCGCCGGATCGTCGTCGTTGGCGACGCGGTAGGGGTTGAACCAGGCGTGCAACTCCAGGTCGCGGGCGTGGGCCTCGGCGACCAGGAACGCCAGGGGGTCGTAGCCGGGGTCGCGGCCCTGGGTGCCGGTCAGCCACTGCGACCACGGCTCGTACGGCGAGGGCCAGAAGGCGTCGGCGGTGGGCCTCACCTGCACCATCACCGCGTTCATGTGCCTGCTGACGGCCAGGTCGAGCCAGGAGCGCAGCTCGGCCTGCTGCGCGGAGACGCTCAGGCCGGTGCGGCTGGGCCAGTCGATGTTGGCGACCGTGGAGATCCACATGGCGCGCAGCTGCCGCTTGGGCGTCGCGGGGTCCGTGGCGCAGGCCGCCGCGGCCGCGGACCGGGGAGTGACGAGAGTGACGACCAGGACGATGAACGTGGCCAGGAGGGTACGCGGGAGCGTGGTCACGAAGGGAAGTTTCAATGCCTTCCCTTGACCGCGCAATAGTCTTCACCCGATCGGAGGGGGCCCAAATCCGGTCACGGCACGACGGTGAAGGCGGAAAGTTTCTTCTTACATAGCTGTGATGTCAATTATCGACATCGTGTCAGAACTGGCATACCGTGCAGCCGTCACCCCCCTCACCAGGAGCCCCGCATGAGTCTCCCCCTCACCCGATTAGCCGCACTCACCGCCACCGCCCTCGCCGCCTTCGTCCTCGTCCTCACCGGACGCCCCGCCGTGGCGGCCGGGCCCACCCCGCTCCCCGCGGCGTTCGACCGCGCCGCCGCCGCACACGACGTGCCGCGCGACCTGCTGGTCGCCGTGGCCTACGCCGAGACCCACCTCGACGACCACGGCGGCAAGCCGAGCGCGAGCGGCGGCTACGGCGTCATGCACCTGGTCAGCAACCCCACGGTCCACGCCCTGGAGAAGGCCGCAGAGCTGACCGGGCTGCCCGCCGAGACGCTGCGCTCCGGCACCGAGGCCAACGTCATGGGCGGCGCGGCCCTGCTGCGCGCCCACGCCGACGAGCTCGGCCTCGACGAGACCGCGAGGAAGGACGCCGGCCGCTGGTATCAGGCGGTGGCCAGGTACTCCAACGCCGCCTCGCCCGAGGTCGCCCGCCTCTACGCCGACTCCGTCTACGAGCAGCTCGGTCTCGGGATCAAGGCCCGCGGCGTCACGGTCGCGCCTCGGGAGGTCACCGCGGACCGCGGCGCCTACGCCAAGGTCCGCGACCTGAACTCACCGGTGGAGACGCTCAGCACCGACTACGGACCCGCCGCGTGGGTGCCGGCCAGCTCCGCCAACTACACCGCCTCGAGCCGCCCGTCGAGCTACGCCATCGACCGGGTGGTCATCCACGTGACCCAGGGCTCGTACGCCGGCACGATCTCCTGGTTCCAGAACTCCGCCGCCCAGGTCTCGGCGCACTACGTGGTGAAGTCGTCGAACGGCGAGATCACGCAGACGGTGCGGGAGAAGGACATCGCCTGGCACGCGGGCAACTGGTCCTACAACACCCGCTCCATCGGGATCGAGCACGAGGGGTACATCAGCGACGCCTCGTGGTTCACCGACGCCATGTATCGCGCCTCGGCGGCGCTGACCCGCGCCATCTGCGACAAGTACGGCATTCCGAAGGACCGCGCGCACATCATCGGCCACAACGAGGTGCCGGGCGCCACCCACACCGACCCCGGCTCCTACTGGAACTGGACGACCTACATGAACTACGTGACCGGCGGCGGCACCCCGTCGTGGTCGGCCACGGTCGACAACTCGAGCGGCCAGTTCACGGCGAGCGCCAACTGGGGCACCTCGTCCTACTCCGGCCAGCGCTACGGCGCCGACTACCGGTTCGCGAACCCCGTGGCCGCCAGCGACCCGGCCTGGTATCAGGTCGCCGTCCCCAGCGCCGGCACCTACCGGGTCGAGGTCTGGTATCCGTCCGACCCCGGCTACAACTCCTCGGCGCCGTACATCGTGGCGACGTCGAGCGGCAACCAGACGGTCTACGTCGACCAGCGCTCCGGCGGCGGCACCTGGCGCAGCCTGGGCACGTTCTCCCTCAACGCCGGCACCTACAACGCCGTCGGCGTCAGCCGCTGGACCTCCGGCACGGGCTACGTCGTGGCCGACGCCGTCCGGGTCACCCGGGTCTGATCCCCGTGCGCGTCCGTACGGCTCACGCGCGGAGGATGTCGCCGGGGATCTCGTCGGGAATCCACGAGCCGTGGAACCCGGCGGGCACCCGGCGCGGCAGCCGTACGGACGCCACCTGGGCCAGGTCCGACGCGTCGAGCACGAGCAGCTCGGCGCCGTGCTCGGTGCCCGCGATCGACAGCAGCCAGCCCTCGTCCTCGGCCTTGGCGCCCGAGGCGGGGACGAACACGGCCTCGCCCGGCGAGCGCTCGCCGGTCTGGTGCGCCCGGCTCGTGCCGTTCGCGGTGTCGTACTTCACGATCGCGCCCTTGCTGACCGCGTAGATGTAACGGCTGGTCAGGCCGGTGCGCGTCTCGTTGATCGTGGGGAACTCCACGTCCAGGTCGTCGAGCGGCTCGTCCTTCGCGACGCCGGTGGCGGGGTCGAGCGTCCAGCGGTGCAGGGCCGCGCCCCCGGTGTGGGCGGCCGGGTTGACCGCGCCGCCGATGGTCGGCCAGAAGCCGCAGAACGCCCCCGGTGAGTAGCGCACCGCGTCGACGACGAGGCGCCCGTGCTCGTCCTCGCTCGCGTTGCCCACGTGGAAGACGTAGCAGGGGTCGATCTCGAACCACCGCACGTCACCGGTCCTGCGGCTCATCACGCCCAGCCGCGCGCCGTACGCGTCGTCCCACCGGTACGGCATGCCGCGGCCCACCAGGTCGAAGTCGAAGACGACCGGCAGGTCGAGCCACACCAGGTGGTGCTTCGTGATCGCGAAATCGTGGGCCATGGTGGGCCCGGGCACGTCCACCGGCCGGCTCTCCACCAGCTCGCCTGCGGCGGACAGACGGTGGTAGGTGAGGTAGGGCCTGGCCCAGCCGTACCCGAAGAAGTGCAGCTCCCCCGTGATCGGGTCCTCCTTCGGGTGCGCGGTCATCGCCGTGGCCAGCCGCCCCCCGAAGTCGCACGGGCCGACCGTGTCGAGTTCCGGCGTCATCTCGTACGGCAGGCCGTTCTCCACGAGCGCGAGGATCTTGTCGGCGTGCCGGATCACGTGGGTGTTGGCGGGGACCGCCGCGAGGTCGACGCCGCGCTCGTGCACGTACGGCGCGCCGGCGAAGCGGGTGGTGCGGACCCAGCGGTTGCGGTACCACTCGGCCCGTCCGTCGCGCAGCCGGACGCCGTGGATCATGCCGTGGCCGACGAACCAGTGCCCGGGGTCCTCCCCGGGGCGGGGGTTGGGCCCGTTGCGGAAGTAGCGGCCGGTGAGCTCGGGCGGGAGCGTGCCCTCGATCGGCAGGTCGATCGCGTCGATCTCGTCGGGCACGGGGGCCAGGCGGCCGGTCAGGTAGGAGGCGGTCATGTCGGTGATTCCCTTCAGGCGGCGTAGCGGGCGCGGACGATCTGGGGGTAGCGGATGGTGAACAGGGCGGGGAGCGCGAAGCCGCAGACCTTCACCGCGATGATCGCGGCGGTGGCGTGCGGGGCGAAGGCGAGCAGCAGGGCGAGGCCGACGGCGTTGAGGGTGAAGCCCACCGCCCACACGGCGGTGATGACGGCGTTGACGCGGTAGAACAGCGGGGTCGCGTGCACCTCGGGAGCGGTCGTCCGGCGGGCGATGCCCAGCGTGAACGGCTTGCGGATGGCCAGCGACCCCCAGGCGGTGAGCGCCAGCCAGGCCACCGAGACGGCCGGGCCGTACTCGCCGAAGGGCGCCGGCGTGACCGTGAACGCGGCGAGCGTCAGACCGGCGAAGAACACCCCCGAGCTGAGCTCGATGACCATCTCGTCCCATCCGCGCCCCGCCCGGCGGTCGACGGCGAGCAGCACGAGCGACACCAGGAGGGCGGCCGCGGCTCCGAATCTGGCCTCACCGTTCGTGCTGAGAACGGCGAAGGCGATCCAGGGGAGGAAGGTGAGGACGTAACGGAGCACGGGGGGTTCCTTAGATTCGACGTTCCACTAGTGACATGTCGAAAGTAGAACCTCCACTGGCGACATGTCAACACAGGAATGTACGATCGGACCCATGAGCCTTCGTCATGCCATGCTCGGCCTCCTGTCGGCCGGGCCCGCCAGCGGCTACGACCTGTTGAAGACCTTCGAGCTGTCGCTGGAGAACGTATGGCCCGCGACCCAGAGCCAGCTCTACGCCGAGCTCGGCCGGCTGGCCAAGGAAGGGCTGGTGCGGGTCGTGGCGGAGGGCCCGCGCGGGCGGAAGGAATACGAGATCACCGAGGAGGGCCGGGCCGAGCTGCGCCACTGGCTGGTCGAGGTGCCGCCCACGATGAACCGGCGCAGCGACATGCTGCTACGGGTCTTCTTCCTCGACCAGGTCGGCACGGGCGCCGCCCGCGGCTACCTGGAGCGGCTCGCCGAGCGTGCCGTCCACGAGCACGACCAGCTCCTCGGCATCCGCGAGTTCGTCATCGGCCAGGGCGACGACGCGCTGCGGTTGTACGGCGACATCGCGCTGGAGTGGGGCCTGCGCCTGACCGCCGCGCAGCGCGACTGGGCCGAGTGGGCCGCCGGACGGGTGGCGGCGCTGGAGCAGGAGGACCCCCGCCCACGCTCCTGACGAGCACGACAACTCGGCATACATCGGATGGCGATCCGGCCGGGTCATGCTCCTGCCATACCGCGATCGGGGCGCGGTGCGGGGGAAGCGGGGTCACGGCTCCGGGGGCGCCGGCGGGGGCCGGTGCGGAGCCCGTGACCCGGTCGTGGCGGCGTCCCGCAGCACGCGGGACGCCGCAGGGCGGCACGGGGATGACAGCGGCGGACGGGGACGACCCATGGATCTATCTGCGCGTCTGGGGGCATGGCGCGTCCTGCCCGGCGACCCGGGAGACCTGCTGCGGCTGGCCCTGCCGATCGTCGCGGGAGGCGTCGCGGGGGGATCCGGCGACGTGATCGAGCTCACCGGCGCCACCGCGGTGGTGACGGTCTCCCTCCACCTCCTGCCGGGTGAGGTGGGACGGCCCAGGGACCTCGCGTTCGACCTGACCAGGGCCGGTCGGCCGGGCGACGTGCCCGTGCCCGGCGTGGTCACCCTGTGGCGCTCACCGGCCCGGCGAAGGTCCTCGACCGGCTCGGGGAGACCGGGCGGGACATCGTCGTGAGCGCCGTCGCCGAGCACCTGGTCGCGCACGCCACCGCGCTGTCGTACGCGCTCGCCCAGGTCAACCTGGTCGCACCGGGGCAGGGCGGCCGGCTGGACCCGGTCCGTTCGGCGTTCTGCTACTCGCGCAGCCTCGCGCCGGACGACCCCGGGCACGTCGCGGTGCTGAGCGTCACCGACGGCCGGGCGCGGCGTTCGACGCGATCGCCCAGCAGCTCGCCGCGTTCGACCCGTTTCATCTGAAGGTCGAGGAGATGATCGGCGAGGGCGACCGGGTGACCGTGCGGCTGACGATGTCGGGGGTGAACTCCGGCTCTCACCCGCGAATGCCGGAGCCCACCCACCGTTCCTTCACCGTCGAGGCGATCTTCATCCTCACCCTGCGGGAGGGGAAGATCTCCGAGATGCGCGCGGTGAGCGACCGCCTGGGCCTGTTCCTCCAGCTCGGCTGGGACTGGCCCGAGGTCGACTGACCCGTGAAGCCTTCAGTCCGAGGGCGTCAGTGCGTGGCCATGTCCACGAAGCGGCTGTAGTGACCCTGGAAGGCCACCGTGACCGTGGCCGTGGGGCCGTTTCGGTGCTTGGCCACGATCAGGTCCGCCTCGCCCGCGCGCGGCGACTCCCGCTCGTACGCGTCCTCCCGGTGCAGCAGGATGACCATGTCGGCGTCCTGCTCGATGGAGCCCGATTCACGTAGGTCTGACACTTGTGGGCGCTTGTCCGTACGCTGCTCGGGACCACGGTTGAGCTGCGAGATCGCGATGACCGGCACCTCGAGCTCCTTGGCCAGCAGCTTCAGTGCCCGGGACAGCTCCGAGACCTCCTGCTGGCGGCTCTCGGTCTTCTTGGGCGAGCTCATGAGCTGGAGATAGTCGACGATCACGAAGCGCAGGTCGTGGCGCTGCTTGAGGCGGCGGCACTTGGCCCGGATCTCCATCATCGACATGTTCGGGGAGTCGTCGATGAACAGCGGCGCCTCGGCGACCTCGCCCATCCGGCGGGCCATCCGCGTCCAGTCGTCGTCGCTCATCATGCCCGAGCGCATCGTGTGCAGCGCCACCCGCGCCTCGGCGGACAGCAGACGCATGGTGATCTCGTTGCGCGACATCTCCAGCGAGAAGATGACCGTGGTCATCTGATGCTTGATCGCCGCCGACCGCGCGAAGTCCAATCCCAGAGTGGAGTTGTGCGTGGGGATGCATGACCTGCCGGCCAGGTACATGTGGTCGGCGTTGTCGACCTCCACACACCTCACCGGTACGGAAGGCACCGGGCGGACGTCCACGATGTAACGCACCCGCGTAGTCGGATGGGCCTTCGTCACCTGCCTGGCGGCCTTACGCGCGAGCCGGAAGACCTTCTCCGCCGGAGTGAAGTTGATCATGTAGCAGACAGACGACTCCGCGGTCCTGCCCTTGACGGCCTTCGTCCTCATCGTGGCCTTGTAACCCAGGCTGAGCACGAGTTCGAGTGCGTCTTCCGCGAGCCTGCGGTTCGTGAGCGCGAGCTGCACCTGCCCGTTGCGGTTCACGTAGCCGTCGGTGTCCAGGAGCCCGGCCAGAAGGTCCCGTCGCTGGCGCTCGGCCGCACGCAGGTACGACCGGGGAATCTGCTTGTCACCGAGCACGCCGAGGCCGCGCAGGATCGCCTGCACGCTGCCGTGGTCGTCGTGGCACTTCTGACAGCGCCTGCCCCCCGAGGAGGGCCCGCCGCAGTCGCCGCACACCGGAGCGGGGACCGGCTCCGAGACGAACCGTGCCCTGCCGCCGCAGGACCGCCCGCACGTGCACACCTGGGAGGTCTTGGGGACGAACGCCTTTCCACAGACGACGCAGGCGTGCTCCGGCGACGGCTCCGGCTCCGGCTCGGGGAGCTTCAGCGAGTAGGTGATGCCCGTGCCCAGCCGGTCGACCCGCAGGCCCTCGAACTCGAGCTGCGCGACGATCTCGGGCTCGACGGTCGTGATCCTCGCGCCGTCGCTGTGGCCGTCCCCGAGCCAGACGCCCAGGGCGTACGGCGATAGGGGCAGCTCTCGCTCGGGCAGGTCGAACGCTTCCGCGACGGCGACGGCGTGGTTCGGCCGGTTGTCCGACGAGGCGCAGCGCAAGGTGGCGGCGATCTGCTCGGTGGTCACGATGTCGCCGTGGACAGCGGTCGTGGCCGCATTCCTCGGCCTGCTCACGTGTTCGTGCAGGGTCTGGAACAGGTTCCTGCGCGAGTACACGGGCGTGTTCCACACATAGCTTCGGCGCGGGCCGCTCACCGAACGCGGCGCCTTCCCTGCCGCGCCGGCTGTGCCCTGCACTGTGTGGAGGACGTGCCGGAATTCCGACCCGACGACGGCCATCGCCTCCTGATGGGTGATGAGCTCGTCGGGAAGGGCCAGCGCCGTGGCGTAGGCGTCCTCCACCTTCCGCAGTGCGGCGGAGGACCAGTAATGGCTTGTCCCGCTCCCCGAGCGCTGCCGACGGCCGGCGCGTGTGCTCGTACGCCACTGGTGCTGGGCGTCGGCCACGATGACCGTGCCGTCGCTGAACTCGACCTCGTAGCAGGGCCTGTCCGTCATGACGTCCGTGGCGGCGACGACGCGCGTCGGACGGCCGTCGGCGCCGATCAGATGGTCGCCGACCCGCACCTCCCCCATCGTGGTCCACCCGTCGGGCGTGGGCAGAGGCGTGTCGAGAGCGAGCGCCTTGCCGATCGCCGGGCGGGCGGCGACGACGATCATCTGGCCGGGGTGGAGGCCGTTGGTCAGGGCGTCGAGGTCCTGGAAGCCGGTAGGGACGCCGACCATCTGGCCACCGCGGCTGCCGATGGCCTCGATCTCGTCCAGCGCCGACGGCATGATCTCCGACAGCGGGAGGTAGTCCTCGGACGTGCGGCGCTCGGTGACCTTGTAGATCTCGGCCTGCGCGCGGTCGACCAGGTCGTCGACCTCCTCGCCCTGGCCGCCGTACCCGTAGGAGACGATGCGGGTGCCGGCCTCGATGAGGCGGCGCAGGACGGCCTGCTCGCGGACGATCTTCGCGTAGTAGCCGGCGTTGGCGGCGGTGGGCACGATCGCGGTCAGCGTGTGCAGGTAGGCGCCGCCGCCGACCCGGGCGACCTCGCCGCGCTTCTGCAACTCGTCGAAGACGGTCACCGAGTCGGCGGGCTCGCCCCGGCCGTACAGGTCGGTGATCACCTCGAAGACGATCTGGTGGGCCGGCCGGTAGAAGTCGTCGGCGCGCAGCACCTCGATGACGTCGGCGATGGCATCCTTGGACAGCAGCATGCCGCCCAGCACCGACTGCTCGGCCTCGATGTTGTGCGGCGGCGTCCGCTCGAACGTCGAATCGGAGCCTCCCGGTCCCCCCGGGAAGTCGAGCACGCTCACCCTCACACCCCCTGCCCAGCGGTCACAGCATCCCCAGCCCGGTGCGCAAGTCTCCCCAACCCCAGGGCCAGGCGGCAACTTGACCAGTGGACAACCCTGTGGACAACGTGTGCAGTCCGCTGCCGTGACATGTGAAAACCCTGGGGACGACCCTGTGGACAGCGATGTGACCGCATCCGCGAAGCCCGCTCCCACCTGGGATTTCGATATCCACGGCCTGTGGAGGAAAGAAAGTCACCGGAGATCTGCGATACCGATCGAGCATGACTCCGTAAGCCGCAAAATAGGTTTATGCCACTTACCTCCGGAACGGGACACGGCCGTGCCCACGACAGGGAGATCCTCAGGCTCGCGATCCCGGCGTTCGGGGCACTGGTGGCCGAGCCGCTCTTCCTGCTCACCGACTCCGTCATCGTCGGCCACCTTCCCGATCCTGCGCTCGGCGCTCTCGGCGTGGCCAGCGCGGCCCTGTCGGCCCTCGTCGGGCTGTGCGTGTTCCTCGCGTACGCCACCACGGCCGCGGTCGCGCGGAGGCTGGGGGCGGGGGACGTCAGGCAGGCGATGCGCCAGGGGATGGACGGCCTGTGGCTGGCCGCGATCATCGGCCTGGCCGTCAGTGTGGCGTGCTGGCCTCTTACTCCGTTTATCGTACACCTGTTCGGAGCGACCGGCCAGCTCGCCGCGCAGGCCGTCACCTATCTGCGCATCAGCCTGCTCGGCACCCCCGGCATGCTGCTGGTCCTCGCCGGCACCGGCGTCCTGCGCGGGCTGCAGGACACCCGCACGCCGCTGGCCGTGTCCGTCGCGTCGTTCGCACTGAACGCACTGCTCAACATCTGGTTCGTGCTCGGCCTCGGCTGGGGGATCGCAGGATCGGCCTGGGGCACGGTCGCCGCGCAGTCCCTGGCCGCCGCGGCCTACCTCGCGCTGGTCGTACGGACCGCCCGCGCCCACGGCGCCTCGCTGCTGCCCGACCTCGCGGGGGTGCGGGCCGCCGGCGCCGCGGGGTTCGCCCTGGTCGTCCGTACGGCATGCCTGCAGGCCGTGCTGCTCGTCGCCACCTCGATCGCCACCCGGATGGGCGACGACCAGATCGGGGCGCACACGATCGCCGCCCGGATCTGGACGTTCCTCGCCTTCGCCCTCGACGCCATCGCGATCGCGGGGCAGGCCATCACGGGCCGCGCGCTGGGCGCGGGCGACACCGCGGGCACCCGGGCGGCCACCAGGCGCATGGTGATGTGGGGCGTCGGGTGCGGCGTCGTGTTCTGCGCGGCCGTCCTGCTGGCGCGCCCGCTGGTGCCCGCCCTGTTCGACGCGCGGGGCGCGGTGGCCGCCGAGCTGCTCGCCGTGCTGTGGCCGGTCGCGCTCCTGCAGCCGATCGCGGGCGTCGTGTTCGTGCTCGACGGTGTCCTCATCGGGGCCGGCGACCAGCGCTACCTCGCGTGGGCGGGGCTGTGGACGACGCTGGCCTACCTGCCGTTCGCCGCCGTCGCGGGCACCCTGGTCGCCCTGTGGCTCGCGCTCGGCGTCTGGATGGCCGCCCGGCTCGTCACGCTCGCCCTCCGCGCGTACGGCACCGCTTGGATGGTCACCGGCGCCTCGGGGACGACGGCCGCCTGACTCACATGCGGCGGGCCTCCAGCACGCGCTGGAGGAACGCCCGGGTGCGGGGATGCTCGGGCGCGCTGAAGATCTGCTCGGGCGGGCCGCTCTCCAGCAGCACGCCGCCCTCCAGGAAACACACGGTGTCGGCGATGTCGCGGGCGAACCCCATCTCGTGGGTGGCCAGGATCATCGTCATCCCGGTCTCCTTGAGCTCGCGGATCACGCCGAGCACCTCGGTGACCAGCGTGGGGTCGAGCGCGGAGGTGATCTCGTCGAGCAGGAGCAGGCGGGGGTCGGTCGCGACCGCGCGGATGACGGCGACCCGCTGCTGCTGGCCGCCGGACAGCCGGTCGGGGTACTCCCCCGCCTTGTCGGCCAGCCCGAACCGGTCGAGCAGCTCGCGCGCCCGCGCCTCGGCCTCCTCGGGCCGCACGCCGTGCACCTTGCGCGGCGCGAGCGTGATGTTGTCGAGCACGGTCATGTGCGGGAACAGGTTGTAGGCCTGGAACACCATGCCGATGCGGCGGCGCACGTCGTCGGGGTCGGCCCGCACGTCGGTGATCTCCGCGCCGTCCAGATGGATCGCGCCGTCGTCGATCGTCTCCAGCAGGTTGACGCAGCGCAGCAGCGTCGACTTGCCCGAGCCGGACGCGCCGATCAGGCAGACAACCTCGTGCGGGGCGACCTCCAGGTCGATCCCGCGCAGCACGCTCAGCCCCTGGTAGTGCTTCCAGACGCCCTCGACCTTGAGCAGGCTCATGCCGTGCCGCCTCCCGTCTGGCGCCGTTCGACCCGTGCGGCGAGATGATCGGTGAACCGGGCCAGCGGCACCGTCATCAGGATGAACAGCAGCGCGGCCACCAGGTAGGGCGTGTAGTTGAAAGTGGAGGCGACGTGGATCTGCGCCTGCCGCACCGCCTCCAGCGGGCCGAGCACGGAGACCAGCGCGCTCTCCTTCTGCAGGGCGACGAAGTCGTTGAGCAGCGGCGGGATCACCCGGCGGACGGCCTGCGGCAGCACCACATAACGCATGGTCTGCCCGTGGCTCAGGGCCAGCGACCGCGCCGCCGCCCGCTGGCTGGGGTGCACCGACTCGATCCCCGCCCGGAACACCTCCGCGACGTACGCGCTGTAGGACAGCACGAGCGCGATGATGCCGAGTGCCACCGGGTCGCTCGGCGCGCCCTGCAACTGGAGCGCGGGAATGCCGAACCCGACCAGATAGATGAGCAGGATGGTCGGGATGCCGCGGAGCACGTCGGTGTAGAGCACGGCGAGCGCGCGCAGCGGGAAGAACACCGGCGAGCGCAGGCCGCGCACCAGTGCGATGAGCAGCCCCAGCACGAGGATGAACACCTCGGCGATGAGGAAGATCTTGATGTTGAGCAGGATCCCGCGCAGCACGTCGGGCAGTGCATCGACGAACGCCTCGGGGCTGAAGAAGGTCTCCCGCACCCGCGGCCACCCCGGCGACGAGGTGACCACGACGACCAGGGCGACCAGGACGACGATCGTGGACGCGGTGGCGACCGAGGTCGACCGCCGCGCCCGGCCGCGCAGCTCCGCCTCCCGGCGGAGCTGCCGCTCGCTCTTCACCCACACAGGCCCCGCCTGCTCCGCGTCTCCCGTCGGCACGGGGGAGGCGGCGGACTGCCCGTCGGTCACTTGAGCTCCGGCGCGCCCGCGGCGGCGGTCAGCCACTGGCTCTCGATCTGCGCCAGCTCACCGGACGACTTCAGCTCGCCGATCGCCTTGTCGACGCAGCTCACCAGCGAGCTGCCCTTCTGGAACAGCAGGCCGAACTCCTCCGGCTCGCCGCCGTTCGCGGCGAACTGGCCGACGATCTTCGAGCCCTTCACCTGGGCGGCGGTGACGTAGAAGGCCGTCGGCAGGTCGACGACGATGGCGTCGATCTGCTTGTTCTTCAGCGCGTTGACCGCGTCCACCTGCTGGTTGAACACGCTCGGGTCCTTGCCGGGCTGTATGACCGACCGCACCGCCTCCAGCGCGGTCGTGCCGGCCTGCACGCCGATCTTGGCGTCCTTGAGCTCGGCGAGGCTCGTGGCGGAGGCGAACTTCGTGCCGTCGAGGGCCACCACGCCCTGCTTGACCGTGTAGTAGCCCTGGCTGAAGTCGACGGCCTTGGCCCGGCTGGGGGTGATGGAGATCTGGTTGATGTCGAAGTCGAACTGCTTGGGCCCGGGGGCGAACGACGAGTCGAACGGCACGACCGCCCAGGCGACCTCGTCCTTGGTGAAGCCCATCTTCCCGGCCACCGCGTAGGCGACCGCGCTCTCGAAGCCCTGGCCGTTGGAGGGGTCGTCCTCCTTGAACCACGGCTCGTACGCCGGCTTGTCGGTGCCGATCGTGAGCTTGCCGGGAGTGGTGAGCTTCAGGCTCTCCTTGGCGCACGCGTTCGCGGCGGCGGAGCCGGCCGGGCTCGCGGCGGCGCTCGCGGTGGTGGAGGTGTCGTCCGCCGGAGCGCAGGCGGCGGCCGCCAGCACGAGGGCGCCGGACGCCAGCAGGAGTGAGGGACGGCGCATCACAGCCTCCATCAGGGGGTCTTTCTACGAAATCCGCTAAATCGGACGGCAAGATACTAGCGTTCCGTATAACCCCTGTTTACCTGAGGGGAATCGCCTCGTCGCCGTGCGGCTCAGAAAAGCGCGAAGGGCCCCTCTCCGGCGGACGGAGAAGGGCCCTCGACGGACTGCGACGGGTGTCAGCCCGCGACCACCTCGACATCGAGGGTGGCGGCGACCTCCGGGTGCAGCCGGACGCTCACCTTGTGGGTGCCGACGCTCTTGATCGCGTTGCCGATCTCGATGCGACGGCGGTCGAGCTGCGGACCGCCGGCGGCCTTGACGGCCTCGGCGATGTCGCCGGTCGTGACCGAGCCGAACAGCCGGCCCGAGTCGCCCGCGCGGGTCTTGAGCCGCACCTTGAGGGCGCCGAGCTGGCCGGCGACCTCCTTGGCGGAGCCCAGGTCGCGGATCTCGCGGGCGGCACGCGCCTTCTTCAGCGAGGCGATCTGCGACTCGGCGCCGCGGGTCCAGCGGATGGCGAAGCCACGCGGAATGAGGTAGTTGCGGCCGTAGCCGTCCTTCACCTCGACGACGTCGCCGGGAGCGCCGAGGCCGGAGACCTCAGTAGTGAGGATGAGCTTCATTGTCCTGAGTCTCCTTTCTCAGCGCGCGGTGCTCGTGTACGGCAGCAGGGCCATCTCACGGGCGTTCTTGATAGCGGTCGCCACGTCGCGCTGGTGCTGGGTGCAGTTGCCCGTCACCCGGCGGGCACGGATCTTGCCGCGGTCGGAGATGAACTTCCGCAGCAGCCCCGTGTCCTTGTAGTCGACGTAGGAGATCTTGTCGTGGCAGAAAAGGCAAACCTTCTTTTTGGGCTTGCGGATTGCCGGCTTCGCCATCGTGGTGCTCCTCTCAGAGCCCCGCATGTCGCGGGAATGGTCGCTCGGTTGTGTTTACGTTGGTGGGACCGGAAGGCCCCGGTGACCTAGAAGGGCGGTTCGTCGCTGAAGTCGCCGCCGAAGCCGCCACCGCCGCCCTGCGGGCCGCCGAAGCCGCCGCCACCGCCGGAGCCGTAGCCCCCCTGCGGAGCGGGCGCCGCGGTCGCCCACGGGTCGTTGGCCGGGCCGCCTCCGAAGCCGCCGCCACCGCCACCGCCCTGGCGGGAGGTCTTGTTGACCTTCGCCGTGGCGTTGCGCAGCGAGGGGCCGACCTCGTCGACCTCGACCTCGTAGACCGTGCGCTTCTCGCCTTCCTTGGTCTCGTACGACCGTTGGCGCAGCCGTCCCTGCACGATGACCCGCATGCCGCGCTGGAGGCTCTCTGCGACGTTCTCCGCCGCCTGCCTCCAGACGTTGCAGGTGAGGAACAGGCCCTCGCCGTCCTTCCACTCGTTGGTCTGCCTGTCGAGGAACCGCGGAGTGGACGCGATGCGGAACCGGGCCACGGCCTGCCCCGTCGGGGTGAAGCGCAGCTCCGGGTCGTCGACAAGATTGCCGACGATCGTGATTTGGGTGTCGCCTGCTGCCATCGGTCGCTTTCGCCTTCCTATCCCGTCAGCTGAGCCGTCAAGGGCTCAGAGTACGGCCCGGCCCCGACAAACCGCCGGGGCTTCGGGTTCTGCCTGTGGAGCTCAGTGGAGCTCGGGGCGGATGACCTTGGTGCGGAGGATGCCCTCGTTCAGGTTGAGCTGACGGTCCAGCTCCTTCACGGTGGCGGGCTCGGCGGTCAGGTCGACCACGGCGTAGATGCCCTCGGACTTCTTGGCGATGTCGTAGGACAGGCGGCGACGGCCCCAGACGTCGACCTTCTCCACGGTGCCGCCGTCGTTGCGGACGACGGTGAGGAACTGGTCGAGCGACGGCTGCACGGTGCGCTCGTCGAGGGACGGGTCGAGAATGACCATCATCTCGTAGCGACGCATGAGTGATCCAACCTCCTCTGGACTCTTGCGGTCACGACGCCTTGCCGTGACAGGAGGACCCTGCGCCTCGCGCCGGGCGGCCAAGCCCCCGGCCCTTATCAGACGCAGTCGAATAAGGCTACCAGCCACTTGGCCGTACCCGGCCCGGAGAGTGAAACTGGAGGTCGGAGAGGGGGTAGGCGCGATGCGACACGCCATCGGCCGCAAGAGAAGGCACCCCGTTCATCTCACGCTGAACACGGACGGCAGGCCGCACCCGCGGGAGAACGCGATGACGATCGCGACGCTGGTGTGCGGCCTGGTGGCGTTCGTCACGGGCTTCATCGTGATGGCCCACATGATCGCGTCATGGGTGGGCGCGATCGGGTTCTGGGGCGGCCTGTACGCCCAGTTCGTCTCGTCGACCACCAGACAGCGGGCACTGATCATCGTGGGGATCGTGGGGTCGTTCGTCGGCGCCGCGCTGGGCATCGCGCACGGGGGCTTCTTCCCCCGCGGATTCACCCTGCGCGGCTGAAGCCCACATGACGCGGCTGAAGCCCACACGACCGAAGCCCGGGCGGTTGAGGCGTGGCCGGTCAGCCGCCGATGTGCAGATCCACGCCGAGCAGTACGAGGAACCACAGGAAGACCGCGATCAGAGCCTGGGCGACCTGCTTGAGAAGGGTGGGGGTGATGTAGTTGTGGAGCCAGGCCACGTAGAGGCCGACGAGGATGTAGATGAGAAGGATGAAGCTGCCTAAGCGATATCTCATGCTCGTCTCCTTGACGACGAAGTAGTATCGCGCGCGGGTTTCGGGGCGCGCGACACGCGACTGCCCTGGTTCGCACTTTTGAAACAGCGTGTCCTCTTGAAACGCTCTTGGAGAGCGCATAGAGTTCGCCCTCCGCGTCCGGCAGCCCCTTAACACGCAAGCGATGGTGGAGGAACGGCATGGACAGCCACAGTGGCTCCCGCCCGCGGATCGGAGCCCACGTCGACCAGGACGACCCGCTGGCGCACGCGGCGGCCCGCGACGCCGACGTGGTGCAGTTCTTCCTCGGCGACCCCCAGGGCTGGAAGGGCCCGGTGACACCCGCCACCGCCGACGCCCTGCGCGTCTCGGACGTGGACGTCTACGTGCACGCGCCGTACGTCATCAACGTCGCCACCGCGAACAACCGCATCCGCATCCCGAGCCGCAAGCTGCTCGACGCGCACCTCAAGGCCGCGGCGGCCATCGGCGCCAAGGGCCTGATCGTCCACGGCGGGCACGTCAACGCGGGCGACGACCCGCAGACCGGCTTCGACAACTGGCGCAAGGTCTTCGAGCGCACCGAGTGCCCGGTACCCGTGCTGATCGAGAACACGGCCGGCGGCGGCAACGCGATGGCGCGCAAGCTGGAGCGCATCGCCCGGCTGTGGGACGCGGTGACGGCGGGGGCGCCGGACCCCTCGGTCGTCGGCTTCTGCCTGGACACCTGTCACTTCCACGCGGGAGGCGAGGAGCTCGCCGGGCTCGTGGAGCGGGTGAAGGCGATCACGGGCCGCATCGACCTCGTGCACTGCAACGACTCGCGGGACGCGTTCGACTCCGGGGCCGACCGCCATGCCAACCTCGGCAGCGGGCAGATCGACCCCGAGTCGATCCTGGAGGTCTGCCGGGCGGCGGGGGCGCCGATCGTGGTCGAGACGCCGTTCGAGGGCCAGGCCGACGACATCGCGTTCCTGCGCAAGCACCTGTAGACACTCGCACTCGTCCACACCCTGTGGATAACTCTGCGGATTGAAACCCTCAGGAAGCGGGTACGGCCGCCCGAACGTCTTGCTCGTCCCTCACCCGCCCGGGCCTGCGCGTGGCGCGCCACAACTGCACGTACGACGTGACGGCCGCGGCCAGGAACACGAGGTTGCGCAGGACCAGCACGAGCGTCCCCGGCAGGGCGCCCGTCCAGCTGTAGTCCTGCTCCACCCAGGGATACATGATCCCCGTCAGCAGGGCGGCCACCATGACGAGCAGGGCGGCCGGCCGCTGCGTCGGGCCCGGCCCGTCGCGCCGCACCGACAGGATGACGGCGGCGATGCCGATCACCCACACGAGGTACTGCGGTGACAGCACCCGGCTGGTGGCGACCAGGAAGAGCACGGTGGTGAGGGCGGCGTCGTAGTACGACCTCGGGCTGGGGGCCGCGCGCAGCCACCACAGGCCGACCAGCGCCAGCGCCACGGGCGTGGCGGCCAGGCTCAGCATCGCCGCGACGCCCACGCCGCCGCCGACGGCCTCCATCGCGCCGTGCTGGTAGGTGGTGTAGCCGTCCCACCAGCCGAGGGCCCGGGCGAGCGCGAAGGGCGTGGCGGCCAGCGACTCGATCTGCAGCCCCCGCTCCTCCTGCGCGGTCAGGAAGTCCAGCGCGTGCGGCAGGGTCAGGGCGGCCGCGCCGCATCCCGCCACCGCGACGACGAGCGTGAGCCCCGACGCGGTCAGCAGCTCGCGCCACCGCCGCAGGCCGGCGAGCAGCGCGACCGGCCACACCTTCACGAGGAGCCCGACGCCGATGAGCGACCCGCGCACCGCCGGGTTGGCCGACGCCGTCAGCGCGAGCACCGCCACGAGCGTGACCATGAGGTCATACCGGGAGACGAGCACCGGGCCGAGCAGGGCCGCGCCTACGGTCCACGCCCACGGGCCCGTACGGCCGCCACCGCGGCGGGAGGTCGAGAACCACCAGAGCAGGAGCAGGATCGCGAGGTCGCACAGCGCCGCCAGCAGGTAGAAGGCGACGTGGTAGCCCAGCGGCAGCAAGCGGGGGGCGAGCAGCGGCAGCGCCGCGAACGGCGGATACTGCCACTTCTCGTCACCCGCGGGGAACTCCCCCTCCATCAGGACGTCGGACCAGGCGCGGTAGAGGGTGACGTCGTTCCTGAAGGCCTCGCCGTGCCCGGTCGGGATGGTCTGGGTCGCGACGAGCAGGAGGATTCCCCTGGTCGCGGCCCACACCAGCAGCAGGAGCCATGGTGGCCTCCGGCGCATCGCGTCTCCCCCGTTCGTCGCGCACACTCTCACGCGACGCTACGCGATGCCTCCGCTCGGACGGCTCCTGGCCGCGCCGCGACGGGCGCGAAATCCGATGTAAGTTTCACGCGCTCACGCCGTCTCCGGCTGCTGCCGCGCGCCCCGCGCGAGGAGCGAACGGCGCAGCACGAGACGGTCCTCGGCGTGGTCGAACACCCCGCCGGACGGGTCGTCGGCCTCCCCTTGGCGTACGACGTCGTGCTCGGGCCGCAGGATGTCGCGGACGACGAGCGCCATGAGGATGACGATGGTCAGCGCCCGGGCCCAGACCGACAGGAAGTAGGGGTCGTCGCCGATGCCCTCCCCGGCGTGGTCCGGATACTGGCTGACCAGGTAGAGCCAGATCGAGAAGAAGTACCAGCACTCGGCGACCTGCCAGGCGGCCAGCGCGCCCCACCTCGGCCTGGCCAGCACCGCGAACGGCACCAGCCACAGGACGTACTGCGGCGACCACACCTTGTTGGTGATCATGAAGGCGGCCAGGGCGAGGAAGCACAGCTGCATCAGGCGCGGCCGGCGCGGAGCGGCGAGCGCCAGCACGGCGACGCCCAGCAGCAGCACCGCCAGCGCGGCCATAGCCATGGTGTTCAGCTTCTCGGCGTCGCCGAGAAAGGCCAGGAAACCCGGCCTTTCCATGCCGAACCACTGGGTCTTCTGGAAGAAGAACCACAGCCCGCCCCAGTCGGCGCCGCGCTCGCTGCTGAACGCGTAGAACTTCTTCCAGCCCTCGAAGTTGACCAGCATGATCGGCACGTTCACCAGCAGCCACGCGGCCGCGGCCGCCGCGGCGGTCTTGAGGAACGGCACCCACTTCGCCGTCCGCACCGTGAGCAGGAACAACGCGCCGAAGAACATCAGCGGGTAGAACTTGGTGGCCACGGCGAGCGCCAGCAGCACGCCGGCGAGCCACGGCCGGTGACGGGACCAGGCCAGCAGACCGCCGAGCGCGAGGGCTCCCGCGGCCAGGTCCCAGTTGATGTACGCGCAGAGGATGACGGCCGGGCCGACGGCGTACCAGAGGGCGTCCCAGCGGCGGGCCGGCCCTGCGAGCGCGGCCGTGAGCAGCACGCCCGCGACCAGCGAGATCCCCATCAGGACCACGGTGACGTCGTAGAACACGACCCCGTCGCCGTGCGCGAGCCTGCGGGCGAACTCCATGATCCCGCCGATGCCCACCGGATATTCGACCGGGTAGTCGACGTACGGGACCTTGCCCTCGTTGAGCTTCTCCGCCCAGAACAGCGGATAGATGTCGGTGTAGCAGAAGTTCGTGAACTGCCCGACACCGCCGTTCCAGGCTCCGCCGAACCGGCAGGGATATTTCCACAGATACGCGAGAACGGCGCCGAGCCCCGCGAGAAGCCCGAGAGGCAGGTACGGCACCGCCCGCGCGGCGACCCCGGGCAGCGGGGCGGAGTCGTTCGTGGTCCGGGTCGTCATGCTCGGTATTGCACCATTCAACGCCTCGGCTTGGCGACTCCGCGCACCGAAAGGGCCCGCGGCGGAAGTCGCCGCGGGCCCCTTCAGGACACCGGATCGCGGATCAGGCGCCGCTGCCGCTCCTGCCGTTTCCTGACCCGGTCGGCATGGCGGCCGGGGGCTGGTTGATGTTCAACGGGACGTCGTCGCCCCCGGGGCCGCCGTCCTGGCCGCCCCCTCCCTGGTCGTGGCCGAGGCCGTCACCGCTGTCGCACCCCGGGCCGCCGTCGTAGCAGCCGCCGTCGTCGGGGAAGTCGGTCGGGAAGTCCGTCGGGAACCCGCCGTCGTCCGGTTCGGGCGACGGGCTCGGCGTCGGGCTCGGCACGATGTTCTCCGGACTGCCCAGCCCGGCCTTCTGCGGGAACTGCTCGACGGGCTTGCCCGCGAGCGCATCCATCATGAACGTCCGCCAGATCGTGGTCGGCGGGCCGGCGCCCTCGAAGCCCAGTGACACCTCATGCGGACGCGTGTACGGGTTGTTGGGGCCGTACTTCTTGCTCTCCTTCCCGCCCGGGGTGGTCGGGCAGTTGGAGTAGATCGGCTCCACGACCTTGCCGCTCTTGGTGACGCACTGCTCGCGGTACATGCCGACCGCGACCGACAGCTGCGGAGTGAAGCCGACGAACCAGGCTTCCTTCTCGTCATTGTTGGTGCCGGTCTTGCCCGCGGCGGGGCGGCCGATGCCCTTGCCCGCCGCCGTACCCGACTTCAGGACCTCCTCCATGGCCGCCACGGAGTCGGCCGCCGCCTCGGGCGTGATCACCTGCTTGATGTCACGCCGTTCGGTGATGACGACCGCCTTGTCCTTCCGGACCTCCTTGACGACGTGGTAGTCGACATGCTTGCCCTCGTTGGCGAAGATCGAGTAGCCGGCGGCCTGCTCGACCGGGGTGACCAGGGCGCTGCCGATGGAGAACTGGTACTGGTGCTCCTTGACGTCGTCCTCCAGCCGGGTCTTGTCGAGCCCCGCCTCCTCGGCGATCTGCTTCACCGCGGTGAGCTGCCCGACCGTGCCGTTCTCCTCGTCCAGCTTGTATGCCATGGAGGCGAAGGCCGTGTTGATCGAGTGCGAGGTCGCATAGATGGCGTTGATGGCGGCGGGCACGGAGTGGCCGTTGGTGATACCGCCCTTCGCCTGGCCCGGCAGTTCCTTGGGCACGGTCTGGTTGCCGGGCAGCCAGCTGTTCAGGCTGTACCCGGCGTCCAGCCAGGCGGCCAGCACATACGGCTTGAAGGCCGAGGCGGCCTGTTTCTTCGAGTCGAACGGCTCGTTCCAGGGGTCCTTGACGTAGTCGTTGCCGCCGTAGAACGCGAGCACGCGCCCCGTCTTGGGATCCACGGCGGCCAATCCGGCGTGGAACTCCTTCGACATGCTGGACGTGGTGGCGGTCACCGCCTTCTTGGCGGCCTGCATGAGCTTCTTGTCGAAGGTCGAGACGATCTTGTAGCCGCCGCTCCTGACCTGGTCGGGCGACAGGTTCATCCGGGTCTTCAGCTCTTGCAGCACCTGGACGATCATGTAACCCCTGAGGCCGCCGTACTCGTCCCTGGTGTTCGCCGGGACGGTCTTGGGGAACTTGGCCGTGCTCGGCAGGTTGCCGTACTTGGCGGGGTCGAGCTTCGCCATGGCGTTGACGACGTCCTTGAACCGGCTCTGCAACCGCGGGGAGTCGGCGTCCAGGGCGGGCGTCTGGATGCGCGCGGCGAGGTAGGCGCCCTGTTCCACGGTGAGCTTGTCGACGTGCTTCTTGAAGTACGCCTGCGCGGCGGCCTCGATGCCGTACGCGCGGCCGAAGGGCACCGTGTTGAGGTACTGGAGCAGGATCTGGTCCTTGGGCATCTCCTTGTCGAGCTTGACCGCGACGAAGATCTCCTTGATCTTGCGCTTGATCGACACTTCCTGGCTCAGGCCGTCGTAGTAGTTGCGGGCCATCTGCTGGGTGATGGTCGAGGCGCCCTGGAGCTGCTGGCCGGTGGCCGTCATGTAGACCGACCGGATCATGCCGGGGATCGAGATGCCGCTGTCCTCGCGGAAGGTGTTGTTCTCGATCGCGATGACGGCGTCCTGGACGTGCCGCGGCACCTTGTTGATGCTGTCCAGGATGACGCGCGGGGTGCCCACCTTTCCGATCAGCGTCTTGCCGTCGCTGTAGTAGATGGTGCTGCCCTGGGCCACTGCTTCCGCCTGGGTCGCGGTCGGCGTCGGGGTGTTGGCGTACGCCACCGCGATCATGCCGAAGAGGCCGGCGACCAGCACGGTGAAGGCCGCAACGAGGATCTTCCAGCTCGGCAGGAAGCGCTTCCAGCCCCTACGGCGCGGCTTCTCGTCGTCCTCGTCGAAGTCACGCGGATCCCGGGGGCCGCGCCCGCCGGGACCTTCCGGACCACCCGGACCACCGGGGCCTCCGGGACCGCGGCCACCCCGGCCCGGGGACCTGCGGCGGCGGCCGCCGGTCTGGATCGCCTCGGTGCTCTGCCCGTCCGCGCCCCCGCGGGCGTCGCGGCGGAGGCCGCCCGTCGGCATGCCCATCGCCTGGGTGCGCTCGTCCCCGCCGGGAACGCCGGGCCGACCGGGACCGCCTGGACCGCCGGGGCCGGCCGCGTAGCGCGGGTCACGGCCCGCCGGTGGGCGTCCGCCGCCCACCGGACCCCGGGATCCCTGCTGCGGTCCCTGCGGCGAGCCCGGAGGCACCGCGTTCATGGCGGCCGTGTCCTCGAAGGCGGCCGCCTCCCTGCGGCGCTGCTCGGGTCCTCCCTGCCGGGAGGCCCGGGGCGGCTGTGGGGCCGGTCCCCTGCCGGGCTGTCGCGGCGGGGCGGGCTCGCCATACTCGCCGTACTCGTCGGATTCCCTGGGCGAGCGACGGCGGCGCCCAGGGCGGGCTGATCCACCGGAGCCCGAGGCGTCCTCGGGACGGCCGGTCGGCTCCGGTCCGTAGCTGCTGTAAGTCACGCGTCCTCGTCAGATGGTTCGGGGAATTGATCGACGTCGGCCGGCAGGCCGGCGGGCTGGCCTCCTGGAGGTGGAGGTCGCCCTACAGAGAAGGGCCCGGGGGATCGGCTGTTCCGAGGACGAACGACACCGCCAGGTGGTTCCAGGAACAACCTTGGCAGACCTCCACCACGTAGACCCGGAATTCGCGGTATTCCCGGGCCATCGCGGTGAGCTCGGCCAGCCCTTTTGCCTGGCCGGCCACTCGTCCTAGTTCATCCCCATATACGTATGTGACGTTGGTCACGTTCCTTCGTTCGCATATGGGGCACATGCGACTCGTCGGCTCTCCGTGGAACCGAGCCGCGCGCAGCAGGTATGGCTGGGCGTCACACACGTCCCGCGCCCGCATGCGGCCGGAGCGGACGGACTGTACGGCCGCCCGCTTAGCGAGGCCGTAGTCCACGACCGACCGCTGTGACCACATGTGGCCAGATTACGACCCTTTGCCAAATCTTGCCCAACCGTTGACCCGTTGCCATATATGACACCCCGACGTATCCTGCGGATGTATCGAGTCGATACATCGGTCGGACACAGGAGGTGGTTCCAGTGACGGGCTCTCGTGGAGGTGTGCTGGAGCTCGCCGTCCTGGGATCGCTGCACGAAACGCCCTTGCACGGATACGAGCTGCGCAAACGGCTCAACACGCTGCTCGGCATGTTCCGTGCGTTCTCCTACGGCTCGCTGTATCCCTGCCTCAGGGGTCTGCTCAACGAAGGCCTCATCGCCGAGGAAGAGCCTCCTGAGGACACGGTTCTCGGCCGCAGGTCGAAGATCGTCTACAAGATCACGGCGGAGGGCAAGGAGCGGTTGCAGGAGCTGCTCAGCCAGTCGGGCCCGTCCTCCTGGGAGGACGAGAGCTTCGGCATCCACTTCGCCTTCTTCCGTCACACGGAGGCGGAGGTGCGGCTCCGTATCCTGGAGGGCCGCCGCAGCCGCCTGGAAGAACGCCTCGACCGCGTCCGTGAGGCTCTCGCCCGTACGAGAGAGCGGCTGGACAGTTACACGCTTGAGCTCCAGCGCCACGGGCTGGAGTCGGTCGAGCGCGAGGTCCGCTGGCTGAACGAGCTGATCGACTCGGAACGGCGGAGCCGTTCGGCTCCCGGCGAGGGGGATCACCCCCCGGATCTCGCGCAAGCCGTACAGGAAGAGACCCAGAGGGCGGACACGCCCGAGGCAGATAGGTAAAGGAGCGAGTGCTATGGGTTCGGTGCGCGTAGCCATCGTCGGTGTGGGCAACTGCGCCTCATCGCTGGTGCAGGGCGTCCACTACTACAAGGACGCGGATCCGGGCAGCCGTGTGCCGGGCCTGATGCACGTGCGGTTCGGCGACTACCACGTCGGTGACGTGGAGTTCGTCGCGGCCTTCGACGTGGACGCCAAGAAGGTCGGCCGCGACCTGTCGGAGGCCATCGTCGCCTCCGAGAACAACACCATCAAGATCTGCGACGTGCCGCCGCTCGGCGTCACCGTGCAGCGCGGCCCGACCTTCGACGGGCTGGGCACGTACTACCGCGAGATCATCGAGGAGTCGGACGAGCAGCCGGTCGACGTCGTCCAGGCGTTGAAGGACGCCCGGGTCGACGTCCTGGTGTCCTACCTCCCGGTGGGCTCGGAGGAGGCCGACCGCTTCTACGCGCAGTGCGCGATCGACGCCAAGGTGGCCTTCGTCAACGCGCTGCCGGTCTTCATCGCCTCCGACCCCGAGTGGGCCGCGAAGTTCACCGAGGCCGGCGTCCCGATCGTGGGCGACGACATCAAGTCGCAGGTCGGCGCCACGATCACGCACCGGGTGCTGGCCAAGCTGTTCGAGGACCGCGGGGTCGAGCTGCTGCGCACCTACCAGCTCAACTTCGGCGGCAACATGGACTTCATGAACATGCTGGAGCGCACCCGCCTCCAGTCCAAGAAGATCTCCAAGACCCAGTCGGTCACGTCGCAGATCCCGCACGAGATGGCCAAGGCCGACGTCCACATCGGCCCGTCCGACCACGTCCCGTGGCTGGACGACCGCAAGTGGGCCTACGTCCGCCTCGAGGGCAGGTCGTTCGGCGACACCCCGCTCAACCTGGAGTACAAGCTCGAGGTCTGGGACTCGCCCAACTCGGCCGGCATCATCATCGACGCGGTCCGCGCGGCCAAGATCGCTCTCGACCGGGGCATCGGCGGCCCGCTGCTGTCGCCCTCGTCCTACTTCATGAAGTCGCCGCCGGAGCAGTACTCCGACGACGACGCCCGCGAGGCCGTCGAGAAGTTCATCCGCGGCGAGGTCGAGAGCTGACGTCCGTCGTCCACCGCGTGTCCCGCCCCGGCTCCGCTCGATCGGACCGGGGCGGTCCCGTGTCCCGGGGTCTCCGGCGCGTCTCAGCCTGTCTCAGTTGTTCGAGGTGAGCGGGCGCGCGGCCGGCGGCAGGGCCGCGGCGTCGGCCACCGGCCAGGTCAGCGGGTCCGGCCCGAGCGCGACGAGCTGGGGCACCTGCTCCCGGGCCCAGGGCGAGATGTCCAGCTCCCCGCTCATCACCTCGGCGGCGAAGCGCGTCCAGGGCTCCCACCGGACCTCGCCCACCTCCTCGGCGTTGGGCGCGGCCTCTTCGGTCACCACGGCCCGGTAGACCGGGCACAGCTCGTTCTCCACCGTGCCGTTGTCCATCACGGCCCGGTAGGAGAAGCCCGGCAGGATCAGGTCGACGGACTCGACGGCCAGGCCCAGCTCGAACCCGAGGCGGCGGATCACCGCCGACGACGTCGACTCGCCCGGCAGCGGGTGCCCGCAGCAGCTGTTGGTCCACGCGTCGGGCCAGGTCAGCTTCGAGCCCGCCCGCCGCGACAGCAGCACGCGCCCCCGGTGGTCGAAGACGTAGCTGGAGAACGCCAGATGCAGCGGCGTGTCGGCGCCGTGGACGGTGGACTTGGGAGCGGTGCCGATCGGGTTGCCCTCGCCGTCGACCAGCACGACATGTTCCTGTGAAGTCACTCTGCGAGAGTACGTGATCACCTTGATGCGAGTGAGACGTAGGGGGCTTTATCAGGGTTGATCCTGATGCCCGGACGTGATCGTCCGCGTAGGCTGTCGCCGTGTCCTACGTCTCCGATCTGCGGGTGGTCCTGCAGAGCCGAAACTTCCGGCGGCTTTTCGCCACGCGGCTCGTCTCGCAGTTCTCGGACGGGATCTTCCAGCTCGCCGTCGGCGGCTACGCGGTCTTCAGCCCGGAACGGCAGGCGAGCGCGACCGCCATCGCGGCGGGCCTCGCGGTGCTGCTCCTTCCCTACAGCGTCCTCGGGCCCTTCGTCGGGGTGTTCATCGACCGCTGGTCACGGCGGCAGATCCTCGTCATCGCGCCGATCGTGCGGGGGGTGCTGCTGGTGCTGGCCGCCTGCCTCGTCGCGGCGGGGGCCTCCGACGGCGTCTTCTACGCGGCGGCGCTCGCCGTCCTCGCGGTCAACCGCTTCTTCCTGTCGGCGCTCAGCGCGTCGCTGCCCCATGTCGTGCCGTCGGAGCACCTGATGATGGCCAACGCGGTCACGCCCACCTCGGGCACGGTGGCGACGTTCGTCGGGGCGGGCGCCGGCATCGCGCTCCGCATGACCGCCGGATCGGACGACAAGGGTGTGGCCGTGCTGCTGGTCTGCTCCGGACTCGTCTTCGGCCTGAGCGCGCTGATCGCGCGGACGATGGAGCGCTCCCTGCTCGGCCCCGCGTACGACCCGGAGCGCCCGCAGGCCCGCGAGGCAGTACGGCACGTGCTCGCCGGCCTGGTGGACGGTGCCCGGCACATCGCGCACCGGCGCTCCGCGGCGGCGGCCCTCGGCGGCATCGCGACGCACCGCCTCATGTTCGGCATCTCGACCGCGGCGGTGGCGATGCTCTACCGCTACCACTTCACGACCGACCCCGACGACGCGCTGCGGGGCATCGCGCTCGTGCTGGGCGCCGTCGGCGCGGGGAGCTTCGCCGCGGTGGTCGTCACCCCGTGGGCCACCGATCGGATCCGCATCGAGATCTGGGTCCCGATGATGCTCGTGACCTGCGGAGTCCTGGAGTTCGCGCTGTGCGCGACGTTCCAGGAGTGGGCGTTCTTCGCCGCGGGCCTGGTGATCGGCGTCGCGGGACAGAGCGTGAAGATCTGCGCGGACACCGTCGTGCAGCGCGACGTCGAGGACGCCTATCTCGGGCGCGCCTTCTCCGTGTACGACATGCTGTTCAACGTCATGACGGTCCTCGGCGCGGTGCTGGCGGCGGCGCTGCTGCCGCCCGACGGCAAGTCCTATCTCGCGCTCGCCGTGATCGGCGTCGGCTACCTGCTGGGCGCGGTGGTGTACCGGCTGATCCTGCCCTCCGCCGTACGCAGGCCGCCGGTCCCCGCCGCCGACTGACGTCCGCCGACCGGCTCAGAGCGCCGCCGTGGCGGCGACCATGGCACCGGTGATGCGGGCGACGTCCTCGGGCGTGCAGGCGTAGGGCGGCATCGTGTAGATCAGGCTGCCGAAGGGCCGCAGCCACACGCCGTGCTCCATCACGATGTCCTGAATTTTCGCGACATCGACGGGCTGGTCGGTCTCGATCACTCCGATCGCGCCCAGCACCCGTACGTCCCGTACGCCGGGGGCGTCCGCGGCCGGGGCGAGACCGTCGAGCAGGGCGGCCTCGATGCGCGCGACCTCCTCCCGCCAGGGCCGCTCGGCGAGCAGGTCGAGCGAGGCGCCGGCCACGGCGCAGGCGAGCGGGTTGCCCATGTAGGTCGGGCCGTGCATCAGCACACCGATGCGGTCGGCCACCCGCGCGGTGCACAGCGTGGCGGCCAGCGTCATGTAACCGCCGGTGAGCGCCTTGCCCACGCACATGATGTCCGGCCTGATCCCGGCGTGGTCGCAGCCGAACATCTCCCCCGTACGGCCGAAGCCGGTGGCGATCTCGTCGGCGATCAGCAGGATGCCGTGCTCGTCGGCCAGGTCGCGCAGCCGCCGCAAGTAGGCCGGGTGGGAGAACCGCATGCCGCCGGCGCCCTGCACCACGGGCTCCACGATGATCGCGGCCAGCCGGTCCGCGTTGGCCTCGACGGCCGCGGTCAGCTCCGCGAGATACGCCTCGTCGGGACCTGCCGCCGAAGGGACCGGGCGGCGGCCGTAGTCGTGCGGCGGCATCGGCGCGAAGACGTGCCGCGGGAGCATCCCGGTGAACAGGTGGTGCATGCCGTTGACCGGGTCGCAGACCGACATCGCGGCGAACGTGTCGCCGTGGTAGCCGCCCCGCACGGTCAGCAGGGTCGAGCGCCCGCTGTACTGGACCGCCATCTTGATCGCGACCTCGACCGCCACCGAGCCCGAGTCGGCGAGGAAGACGCGGTCGAGCCCGGTCATCCCGGCCAGCCGGTGCGCGAGCCGTACGGCGGGCTCGTGGGTCAGGCCGCCGAACATGACGTGCGCCATGTCGTCGATCTGGTCGCGCGCGGCCTGGTTGAGCCGGGGGTGGTTGTGGCCGTGGACGGCCGCCCACCAGGAGGCCATGCCGTCGATCAGCTCACGGCCGTCGCCGAGCGTGATCCGCACGCCGTCCGCCCGGCGGACGACGTGCACGGGCACCCCCGACGGCACGGCCGTGTACGGGTGCCAGACGTGCTCCCGATCGAGCCGGAGGACCTCCCCGGCGTCCACCTACGAGACGATCCCGTTGTCGTGCGCCCAGGCGAGCAGGGCCTGCCGCGCGGCGTCCTTGCCGATCATGCCCTGGTCCATGCGGACCTCCAGCATGTGCTTGTAGGCCCTGCCGACGACCGGCCCAGGCGGCACGCCGAGGATCTCCTGGATCTCGTTGCCGTCCAGCTCGGGCCGGATCTTGGCCAGCTCCTCCTCCTCGGCCAGCCGGGCGATGCGCTCCTCCAGCTGGTCGTAGGTGCGCGACAGGGCCTGCGCCTTGCGCTTGTTGCGGGTGGTGCAGTCGGCCCTGGTCAGCTTGTGCAGGCGTTCGAGGAGGTGTCCCCCGTCGCGGACGTAGCGGCGCACGGCGCTGTCGGTCCACTCCCCCGTCCCGTAGCCGTGGAAGCGCAGGTGCAGCTCCACGAGCCTGGACACGTCGGACACCACGTCCTTGGGGAACTTGAGCTCGGTGAGCCGCTTCTTGGCCATCTGCGCGCCGACGACCTCGTGGTGGTGGAACGACACCCGGCCGCCGGGCTCGTTGCGCCGCGTCTTCGGCTTGCCGATGTCGTGCAGCAGGGCCGCCCACCGCAGCACCCGGTCGGGGCCGGCCGTCTCCAGCCCGATGGCCTGCTCCAGCACGATCAGCGTGTGCTCGTAGACGTCCTTGTGCCGGTGGTGCTCGTCGATCTCCAGCCGCAGCTTGGGCAGCTCGGGCAGGACGTGGGCGGCGAGCCCGGTCTCCACCAGCAGCGCCAGCCCGGCCCTCGGGTGCGCGCCGAGGATCAGCTTGTCGAGCTCGTCGCGGATGCGCTCGGCCGAGACGATCTCGATGCGGCCGGACATCGCGGTCATGGCCTCGACGACCTCGGGGGCCACGGTGAACCCGAGCTGGCCCGCGAACCTGGCCGCCCGCAGCATCCGCAGCGGGTCGTCGTCGAACGACTGCTCGGGCCTGCCCGGCGTCCGCAGCGTCGCGGCGGCGAGGTCCGGCAGCCCGCCGTACGGGTCGACGAACTCGTGGCCGGGCAGGCGGACGGCCATGGCGTTGACCGCGAAGTCGCGCCGGGCGAGGTCGCCGTCGAGCGAGTCGCCGTACATCACCTCGGGCTTGCGCGAGGCGGGGTCGTACGACTCGCTGCGGTAGGTGGTGATCTCCAGCAGCCAACCGCCCTTGCGCACGCCGACCGTGCCGAAGTCGATCCCGATCGTCCAGACGGCGTCCGCCCAGTCCTTGACGATCTCCAGCACCCGCTCGGGGCGGGCGTCCGTGGTCAGGTCGAGGTCCTTGCTCGCACGGCCGAGGAGGACGTCGCGGACGGAACCGCCGACCAGGGCCAGCTCGTGCCCCCGGGCCGAGAACAGCTCACCGAGCTCGTCGGCGACCGGGGCGATCCGGCGGAACAGTTCGTTCACGGCGCGCTGCTGGCTGTCGCTCAGATTTGAAACGGACAAGGCTGGGTAGGTCCTTCGGTCACGGAACAGAAACTCTCCCCCGATGGCCCAGGTGTTCGGGTGTCACCCAGGGGAGACACACCTAGCGATCACCAGGCCACGGACGGTTCGGGGGCGCTGGACGACGCAAGGAGCACACGAGATGAAAGACGCTCTCGCGATTCACCGCTGGCTCCTCGCCCACCAGATCCACCATGAGATCGTACGTCTTCCGCGCCCGTTGACATGCTCGGACGAGCTTCCCGAGGTGCTGGGGGTCACTCCCGAGACGTGCCTGTGCGTGTCGCTGTTCGAGGTGTCGGCGCGTGGGCGGACACACGAGGTGGCCGTGGTGAGCGCGGTGAACTCCTGTCCCGGGCCGGCGGAGGTGGGCGCCGTCCTGCGCGCACACAGGGTAACCCCCGCGTCCGCCTTCACCGTGAACTCCGCGACCGATTACGCGCACGGCCTGGTCTGCCCGCTGCTGCTGCCCGACGATCTGACCGTCCTGGTGGACCAGCGCCTGATGGAGCGCATCGATCCCGACGAGGTCGTCCACACCGCGACCGGCGAGCGCCGCACCGCGTTGCGAGTGCGTGCCATCCACCTGTTCGACCTGGTGGCGGGCAAGCCCGTCGATCTGACCACCGCCCACAGGAGGGGTCTCGCGAGCCTCGTGAGTCCTATGCGGACCGCGTAGCCAATAGCATTCTGGACGTGCGCCGTACCTCACCGCCGGCCGGCACATGATCCGTAAGGCCGCGCTGCTGACATTGCTGACCGCCCTGCTCGCCTCCCCCGCGGGCATGGCCGGTACGGCTGCCGCAGCGCCTCCTCCGGGTCGTGTCGCGGCCGCGGCTCCGGCCGATCCGCTCCTCGTCAGCGAGATCACGCCGGAGGTCGTGCGCGTCGCCACCGCCCCCATCACGGTCTCGGGGACCGTCTCCGGCACGCCGGGGTCGTTCGTCCGGGTCGCCGTCCGCTACTCCCGGGACAGGCCGTTCGCCTCCCGCGCCGAGATGGCGGCCTACCTGTCGGAGCAGGGGTACGCCACCACCAACTGGAACACCAGGGTCCAGGCCACGGCGCTCGACCAATCGGGCAAGCTGCCCTTCCGGTTCACCGTGACCCCCGGGGAGCTGGGCATGCCCCGGCCCGGGGTCTATCCCTTCGAGATCGAGATGACGGACGCGGCGACCGGGCAGCGCCTCGGAATCGAGCGGACCTTCCTGACGTACGCCCCCAAGGGCGAGCAGATCCCCAAGGTCAAGCTGGCCGTCGCCCTGCCGATCGTGGACCGGCCCCACCGGGCCGACGACGCGACGTTCATGGACGACGACCTGTCCGCCTCGCTCACCTCAGGTCGCCTGGCGTCGCTGCTCCAGACGGCGCAGGACACCGGCGACGGGGTGACCTGGTTCGTCGACCCCGCCCTGCTCGACGACGTGCGCGTCCTTTCCTCCGGCACCAGGAGCGTGCGCGGCACGCGCAGGAACGCCGACCCGGCCGCGGGCCAGTGGCTGAACGGCCTGCGCAGCGCGCTGACGGACAAGACCGTCGTCGCCACGCCGTACGCCGACCCGGACGTGGCCGCGCTGGTCCACCACGGCCTCGACAAGCAGGCCGCGGCGTCCATCCAGCGCGGGGCGTCGCTCGCGACCGAACTGCTCGGCCGGGAGATCCACGGGACCACCGCGTGGCCGGCCGGCGGAAAGATCGACCGCGACGCGGTGGACGAACTGGCGATGTCGGGCGTGACGTCCGTGCTGCTGTCGGGGGACGCGCTGCCGCCGCGGGCCGCGGCGCAGGACACAGGGCAGGACGCGCTGCAGAACGCACAGTCCGTGCCCCCGCCCGCGCAGACCACTCCCGACGGAGCGGCCAGGCTCGACACCGTCGCGGACAACCCGCTCACCGCGCTGCTGGCCGACCCCACGCTCAGCGAGGTACTCGGCGGGAACGTGTCCGCCCCCGGCGCCGCGATGCTCGCGCGGCAGCGGTTCCTCGCCGAGACCGCGATGATCGCCTTCGAGCAGCAGACCCAGCAGACGGGCCAGGCCGGACAGACCGGCCAGACCGGGCAGGGCACGACGGCGAAGCCGGTCTCGCGCACGGTGATCGCGGCCCCCGAGTCCCACCTGTGGACCCCCGACCCGGCGTTCGTCTCCAGCCTCCTGCAGGCCGCCTCCAGCGCCCCCTGGCTGCGCATGACCTCGCTCGACTCGGTCAAGCCCGGCAGGGCCGGGGTGCCGCGCGCCGACCTGACGTACTCCGAGCACGACCGCCAGGCCGAACTGAGCCGCTCCTACCTCGCGACCGTACGCAAGCTGGAGCGCAAGGCCGACGCCGTGGCCACCGTCACCGAGGAGCACACGGACGTCTTCCACACGGCCATACTCCGGCTCGCCTCCGCCTCCTGGCGGGGCGACGGCAAGCGGGCGCTGTCCTTCGCCGGGCAGGTGCAGAAGGCGATCGACGAGCGCATCGACGACGTGTCCGTGCTCGACACCCCGCGCGCGGTCGCGGGAAGCAACGGCCAGGTCCCGGTCAGCGTGGCCAACAACCTGGACAAGGACATCGAGATCAAGATCCGGGTCACCTCGGGCAACAAGGCCCGGCTGGCCATCGACTGGGACAACGGCGTCTACACGACCCCCACCACCAAGATCCTCGCGGGCCGCAGCCAGCTCGTGAACGTGCCGGTGATCGTACGCAACGAGGGCGGCGACGCGAGCATCTCGGTGCAGTTGCTGACCGACGGGGACGAGAAGTACGGCAGCGCGGTGCGCGTCGTGGTGCGCGCGACGGGCTACACCGGCATCGCCCTCGTCATCGTGGGGGCGGCCGTGGTCATCATGCTGGCCGCCGTGGTGATGCGCATCCTGCGCCGCAGGTCGCGCAAGGCGTTCCCGTTCGACGGGCCGAGCGACGAGGACGGCCCGCCCGGCGACCGGCAGGGAGCCGTCCCGGCCGAGCGCACCCAGTCGCCGTAGTCTGGACCGCCGTACTCTGGACCACCCTGAAGTCCGGGACCACTGGAGGAAGGCGGCCACCCGATTCCGGCCGCCGTGAACCGAAGGACAACCATGAGCAGGATGCTGCGGGCCAGCGCGATCATGGCGGCCGGGACGATGGTCTCGCGGCTCACCGGCTTCGTCCGCACGGCGATGCTCGCCGCGGCCATCGGCACCGTCGCCCTCGGCGACGCCTACAACGCGGCCTACCAGATCCCCTACATCCTGCTCGACCTGCTGCTCCAGGGCGTCCTCAGCGCCGTGGTCGTGCCGGTGATCGTGCGGGCGCAGAAGCGGGATCCCGACGGAGGGCAGGCGTTCGAGCAGCGACTGATGACGCTGGCCGTGGTGGTGCTGACGGCCGTCGCGGTGATCGGCGTGCTACTGGCCCGGCCGATCATGGAGCTCTACACCGCCTCGAACTGGTCCGACGAAAAGGTGGCGGTGGCCACCACACTGGCCAGGTTCCTGCTCCCGCAGATCGCGTTCTTCGGGATCGGCTCGCTGGCCGGGGCGATCCTGAACACGCGGGACAGGTTCGCCGCGCCCATGTGGGCGCCGGTGCTCAACAACATCGTGGTCATGGGCGTCCTGGCCGCCTACTACGCCGTCGGGACGTCCGACATCGAGAAGGTGAGCGAGCGCGACCTCATGCTGCTCGGGCTCGGCACCACCGCGGGCATCGTGGCCCAGGCGCTGGTCCTGATCGTCGCGCTGCACCGGGTCGGCTTCCGGTTCCGCCCGCGGTTCGGGGTGCGCGACACCGGACTCGGGGAGGCGGCCAGGACCGCCGCGTGGACGTTCGCCTTCGTCGGCATCAACCAGATCGGGTTCTGGGTCACCACCAAGCTCGCCACCGGCGCGGGCGACCGGGCGCCGGGCGCCGGCAACAGCGCGTGGGCGTACGCGTTCCAGCTCTTCCAGCTCCCGTACGGGATCATCGCGGTATCGGTGATCACGGCGATGCTGCCCAGGATGAGCAGGCTCGTCGCGGACGGGGACTTCGCCACGGCCCGCGGGGAGTTCTCCTCCGGGGTGCGGCTGGTCTCCTCCGTCATCGTCCCTGCGGGGCTGCTGCTGATGGTGCTCGGCCCGGCGGTCACCACGCTGATCTTCTCGTGGGGCCACATGACGACGGCCAACGCGATCTACATCGGCCATGTCCTGCAGGTGTTCGGCGTCGCACTCGTGCCGTTCTCGATCTTCCAGCTCCTGCTGCGGGTCTTCTACAGCTTCAGCGACACCCGCACCCCCGCGATCATGGCGGGGGTGAACGTGGTCATCAACGCGTCGCTCAGCCTGATCGCCTACTTCACGCTCCCCGACCGGTACATCGTCATCGGACTGGCGTTCGCCTACCTGATCACGTACGTCGCGCTGACCGGGGTCGCGTGGGTGCTGGCGAGCCGGAAGATCGGCGGGCTCGGCGGCCGGGAGATCACCGCCGGCCTGGGCCGGATGTACGCGGCGGCGATCCCCGCCGCCGCGCTGGCGCTGGCGGTCCTGTGGCTGACCAGGGAGGTCACCTCGATCACCCCGGTCACCTCGGCCGTGGTGCTCGTGGTGGGCGGCGGCGCCGGGCTGCTGTTGTACATGCTGGCCGCGCACCGGCTGCGGGTGCCCGAGGTCCGCTCCATCATTGGACTTGTCGCAAGCCGGGTAGGACGGTAAGAGTCCTCAAGAACGACCGGCAACTGGAAGGTAACCCGAAAGTCCGATTCGGACGTCTTCGATCGGGAAGGCGGGCACAAGCGGCACGGCACTAGCATGGTGCGCCTGGGAGTGTTGAGACACACCCAGGGAACGTCCCGCAGAACTTGCCCTACCGATGGATTTCGGCCGGGCGGGCGACCGCGAGGCGGAGGAGGACCTGCGGCGGCGGCGCCGTGCGGGCCTGTTCCGGCCCCGCGGATGCTCGTCTCCGGGGTCTCGCCGACCCGGCGGTGCTCCGCTCGGCGACCACGGCAGGCAGGAGGTCTTAGGGGCGCGATCTGGAGTTTCGGACCGGCGAGCGGAAGCGGGAAGGCGTGGGCGGAACCACCCGGCATCGGCTGATGCATGCCGACGGGCCGCGGAGCGGGGCGGCCGCATGAGCATGTCCACGGTCGAACCGGGGACCCGGCTGGCGGATCGGTTCCGCCTGGAGGACAGAGTCCACGAGTCCAGCGGCGCGACCCTGTGGAAGGCCCTGGACGAGATCCTCGCCCGGCCGGTCGCGGTCCACACGTTCGCGCCCGACTTTCCCCGGGTCCAGGAGGTGGTCACCGCCGCCCGCCTGGCGAGCCGCCTGACCGACCCCCGCCTCACCCAGGTCTTCGACGCGGCCGACGAGGACGGCACGGCGTACGTCGTGAGCGAGTGGGTCAGCGGAGACTCGCTCCTCGACCTGCTGGAGAGCGGGCCCATCGAGCCGGAACGGGGCGCGGCGCTGGTCGCCGAGGCCGCCGAGGCCCTGGCGCACGCGCACGCGGCCGGGCTCACCCACCTGCACCTGACCCCCGGCCGCCTGGTCTGGACGAGCGGCGGCACGGTCAAGCTCCTCGGCCTCGCCGTCGACGCCGCGATCCTCGACCTGAGCAGCGAGGAGCCCGCCCGGGAGGACGCCGAGGGGCTGGGCCGCCTGCTCTACGCGGCGCTGACCGGCCACTGGCCCGGCGACTCCGACTGCGGGCTGCCCGCCGCGCCCCTGGACGACGGCAAGGTCTGCACGCCCCGGCAGGTCACCGCGGGAGTCCCCGGCTACCTGGACGCCATCACCTGCCGCGCGCTGCTGCAGGAGACGCGACGGGGGCAGCCGCCGCTGGCCACCCCGGCCGACGTGGCCGAGGCACTCGCCGAGGTGCCCCGCCCCGCGCCGGCGCCGGTCACCACCGCGCCGCCCGCGCTGAACCTGCGCAGCGAGGCGCCGGACGGACTCGGCATGTCCACCATGCCGCCCCGCATGCCGTCTCACCTGGCGCACCAGATGACGATGGCCCCTCCGCCGCCGCGCCCGCAGACCGGCGCCGCGAGCAAGGTCCTGCTGACCGTCATCGTCCTGCTCGTGATGGCGGCCGTCGGCGTGGGCGCCTGGACCGTGGGCAAGAACCTCGGCAACACCCCGAGAGGCGTGGCCCAGTCGGATTCCGCCGCGTCTCCCTCCCCCTCCCGCAAGCCGGTCACCGTCAAGCCGGTGAGCGCGACCGGGTTCGACCCCCTCGGTACCGACCGTGCGGAGAAGCCGGAGATCGCCCCGCTCGCCATCGACGGCAAGCCGTCCACCGACTGGCACACCGACAGCTACAGCACCGCCGACCTGGGACGGCTCAAGGACGGCGTCGGGCTCCTCCTCGACATGGGCAAGCCGGTCCCCGTCGCCGACGTGGTCGTCTCCCTGGGCGACGCGGGCGGCGCGACCGTGCAGCTCAAGGTGGGCGACGCGGCGGAGCTGTCCTCGCTCAAGACGGTGGCGGAGAAGAAGGGCGCGTCGGGTTCGGTGACGCTCACCCCGGAAAAGGCCACTACGGGTCAGTACGTTTTGATCTGGTTCACCCGGCTTCCCCCCTACAACGGGCAGTATCGTGGCACTATCTACGAAGTAACGGTGCATTCCCCCGGATCGGCATAGCAGGGACTTGTGAATTCCCCACCAGACAATCCCCCGACGGCTGAGCACGCGCGACGCGCGATGTCCGATGCCGATCTGCTGGCCCGCCACCTCGGCGGTGACCCTCACGCGTTCAGCGAGATCGTCAGGCGGCACCGCGACCGGATGTGGGCGGTCGCCCTGCGTACCCTCGGGGATCCCGACGAGGCCGCCGACGCGGTGCAGGACGCGTTCGTCTCGGCGTACCGGAAGGCGGGCAGCTTCCGCGGGGAAGCGGCGGTCACGACGTGGCTCCACCGCATCGTGGTCAACGCCTGCCTCGACCGCATGCGCCGCAAGTCGGTGCGCCCGGTCGCCGACGACGAGCTCATCGAGGCCGTGGAGCGCGAGGTCCCGGCGACCGACCAGGCGGGCGAGCGCGAGGTCTCCCTGGAGGTCACGGCGGCGCTCAAGCTGCTGCCGCCCGACCAGAGGGCGGCCCTCGTGCTGGTCGACATGATGGGGTACGGGGTGGACGACGCGGCGGCGGTGCTGGGCGTCCCGCCGGGCACCGTGAAGAGCCGCTGCGCACGGGGCCGCGCCAAACTCGCCCCGATTCTTTCGCATCTGCGGAACCGATCCGACCTCACTCGCGTCTCATCCGGGAAGGGAGCAGAACTTCGTGACGGGTGACACGCACTACGACCTGGAGGTTCTCGCCGAACTGGCAGAGGGTCTCCTCGACGACACGACGGCCCGGCGGGTCCGCGAGCATCTCGCGGTCTGCGACCCCTGCGGGGAGAGCCTTGCCGACCTGGCCGCGGTCCGCGAGGTCCTGGCGGCGATGCCGGTGCCGGCGATGCCTCTTGGCGTCGCCAGGCGCATCGACCAGGCGCTGGCCGCCGAGGCTCCGGACTGGGACCGCGTCCTGCGGGACGCCCCATGGGACGACGCTCCACAGGAGATCGCTCCGTGGGACAGCGCTCCATGGGACGACGTTCCGTGGGAGACGGCCGAGCCTCCGGTCGCGACCCCGGTGGGAACCACCGCGGAAGCCGCTGCGGAGACACACGCGGAGCCGGAGCGCGAGCCGGCGCCGGTGGCCGCTACGGCGGCTCCACTGGGCGTCGTCGCCGACGACGGGACGATCGTGCCGGCCAGGCGCCGATCCGGAACGCGTACGGCGGGCCGCAAGGCGTCCAGGCGGCGCACGTGGGCGCTGCCGGCGGCGGTCGCCGCGGCGGCGGCCGTCGTGATCGGGAGCGGCGGTCTCGCCACCGGCCTGCTCTCGTTCGGCGACTCGCCGTCCCAGCAGGTGGTGAGCCAGGGCGATCCCGGCCAGAGCCCGGCCAAGGTCGAGGCGCTGACCTACTCGACGTACGCCAGCGGCCACAACTACACCAGCCGGGAGCTGCGCGGGCCGCTGCTGGGTTACTTCGGCGTGGCGCCCGGCTCGGGCACCAACGACGACGAGGACCTCGACACCTGCGTCAAGCGGTTCTCGACCCAGCTCGACCGCACGCCGATCGGCGTCGACAAGGCCCTGTACAACGGCAACGAGGCCACGGTCATGGCGTTCTGGGAGGACAAGAGCAGCAACGCCGTCCGGGTGGTCGTGGTGGACTCGCAGTGCCACAAGTTACGGCCCGAGGTTCTGGCCTCCTGGAAGTGACCACTCGGCGCGAGCCGTACCATCAGCAGTGACGAAGCCCCCCGCGACCTCCGGGGGGCTTCGCCGTATCGGCGGACCGGCACCGGGAATGACCGGGGCCTAGGATCTGTTGACGGCACTGCATATCAACCGGGAGCGAAGAAGGCGGGTCCGTTGAGCGACGTTCGTAACGTGATCATCATCGGGTCGGGGCCGGCCGGCTACACGGCGGCCGTCTACACCGCGCGCGCGGACCTCAAGCCGCTCGTCTTCGAGGGGTCGGTCACCGCCGGCGGGGCGTTGATGAACACGACCGATGTGGAGAACTTCCCCGGGTTCCCCGACGGCATCATGGGCCCGGACCTCATGGACAACTTCCGCAAGCAGGCCGAGCGGTTCGGCGCCGAGCTGGTGGCCGACGACGTGGTCGAGGTGGACCTCGAGGCGAACCCGAAGGTCGTCAAGACCTACACCGACACCTACTACGCCAAGGCCGTGATCCTGGCCACCGGGTCGCGCTACCGCGAGCTCGGGCTGGAGAACGAGAAGCGGCTGTCGGGGCGTGGCGTGTCGTGGTGCGCCACCTGTGACGGGTTCTTCTTCCGCGACCAGGACATCGTGGTGGTCGGCGGCGGCGACACGGCGATGGAGGAGGCGATCTTCCTGACCCGGTTCGCGAAGTCGGTGACGGTGATCCACCGCCGCGACTCGCTGCGCGCCAGCAAGATCATGCAGGATCGGGCGTTCGCGAACGAGAAGATCCGCTTCGTCTGGGACAGCGAGATCGTCGACGTGCTCGGCGAGGAGCGGGTCTCCGGGGTGCGGGTGCGCAACGTCAAGACCGGCGAGGAGTCCGACCTGCCGGTGGGAGGCGTGTTCGTGGCGATCGGGCACGAGCCGCGCACCGACTTGCTCAAGGGCCAGGTCGATCTGGACGAGCAGGGGTACATCGTGGTCGATTCGCCGTCGACGCGGACGAACCTCGACGCGGTGTTCGCGGCCGGGGACGTCGTCGACCACATCTATCGTCAGGCGATCACGGCGGCCGGGACCGGATGTGCGGCGGCGCTGGACGCCGAGCGCTGGCTGACGCTGAACGCCTGAGTCCCGGCATCGGGAATGCGGGGACCGTCCCCGCGGTTGTCTGCACCGCCACACCACTCATGCAAGGGGAGAGATACCGTGGGCGCGATCAAGAGCGTGACGGACGCGAGCTTCGAGGCCGAGGTCCTCAAGAGCGACAAGCCGGTTCTGGTCGACTTCTGGGCCGAGTGGTGCGGTCCGTGCCGTCAGGTCGGGCCGATCCTCGAGGAGATCGCCGCCGAGAACGCCGACAAGCTGACCATCGTCAAGCTGAACATCGACGAGAACCCGGTCACGCCGCGGGACTACGGTGTGCTCCAGATTCCGACGATGAACGTCTACAAGGGTGGCGAGGTCGTCAAGCAGATCATCGGCGCCAAGCCGAAGGCCATGCTGCTGCGCGAGCTCGACGGCGTCATCTGACGCCGTTTCCGCCGGCACCACCCGAAGGGCCCCCCGTGCGTGCGGCGCGGGGGGCTCCCGCGTTCTCAGGTGGCGTGTGGGACGGCCGGAAGCCCCCTCAGACGGGCCGCAGGGCCCGCTCAGGGGACATCGACCCCAGCAGGCGCTCCAGCGCCACCTCGACGTCCTCACGCCACGACACGGCCGTCTTGAGCTCCAGCCGGAGCCGGGGGAAGCGCAGATGCGGGCGCACGGTCTTGAACCCGACCGACAGCAGATAGTCCGCGGGCAGCACGCAGCCGCCCGGCTGCTCCCACTTCAGGTCGCCGAACGCCTCGATCGCCCGTACGCCACGGCGGGTCAGGTCCTTGGCGACGCCCTGCACGAGCATCCGGCCCAGCCCCCCGCCGGTGAACTCCGGCACGATGTGCGCGGTCATCAGCAGCACGGCGTCCGAGCTGACCGGGGAGGTCGGGAACGCCACCGAGCGCGGGACGTACAACGGCGGGGCGTAGAGCACGAACCCGGCCGCCACACCGTCGACGTAGGCGATCTTCCCGCAGCTCCCCCATTCGAGAAGGGTCGCGGAGATCCACGCCTCCTTCTCCAGGGCCGGGTCGCCCGCCTCCACGGCTCGCTCGCCGCTGACGGGGTCGAGCTCCCAGAACACGCACCGCCGGCACCGGCGCGGCAGGTCATCGAGATTGTCGAGGGTGACATTGACCAGCCGACGCGACACGTGATGCCCCAATCCCCGTCAGGAGTCCTGCCAGAAAAGCGCGCGAATACGGCGTCTCCAGCTCGCATCGTAACTCAGCGGAAGGGCGGGAGCGGGTGCGCCACAACGTCCGCAGGCGACCATTAAAGGGGTTGGCCGGACCGAAACCAGTGGTGCGGGAATGCAAGAAAAGGGGCCCTTGATGGTCAATACCCTGTTGTGATCGGAGTGGCGCGTTACCGTACTCTGGATTTCTCGGCTACATGATCGGAGGTGGACCGTGGCACACGAGCTAGATCACGGTCGGACGAACGTGACCCACGGGTCGCGCATTGACGCCTACGTCGACAGGTACGCCGCCCGCGCTGCCGGGATGGTCGCCTCCGAGATCCGAGCTCTCTTCGCCGTCGCGTCGAGGCCCGAGGTGGTCTCACTCGCCGGCGGCATGCCGTACGTCAACGCGCTCCCCCTCGACCTCGTCAGCGAGCTCGTCGCCGACCTGGTCACCTCGCGCGGTTCCGTCGCCCTGCAGTACGGCTCCGGGCAGGGCGACCCCGCCCTGCGCGAGCAGATCTGCGAGGTCATGCGCCTGGAGGGCATCGAGGCGAACGCCGACGACGTGGTCGTCACTGTGGGTTCGCAGCAGGCTCTCGACCTCATCACCCGGATCTTCATCGACCCCGGCGACGTCGTGCTCGCCGAGGGACCCTCGTACGTCGGGGCGCTCGGAACGTTCAGCGCCTACCAGGCCAAGGTCGTGCACGTCGCCATGGACGACCAGGGCCTCATCCCCGAGGCTCTCGCCCAGACCGTCTACGCGCTCCAGGCGGCCGGCAACCGGATCAAGTTCCTCTACACGATCCCCAACTTCCAGAACCCGGCCGGCGTGACCATGAACGAGGTGCGCCGCCGCCAGGTGCTGGAGATCTGCCGCCGCGCCGGCGTCCTCGTGGTGGAGGACAACCCGTACGGCCTGCTCGGGTTCGACGGGGAGCCGATGCGGGCCCTGCGGGCCGACGACCCCGAGGGCGTCGTCTACCTCGGCTCGTTCTCCAAGACCCTCGCCCCCGGTTTCCGCGTGGGCTGGGCCCTCGCCCCCCACGCCGTACGCGACAAGCTGGTCCTCGCGATGGAGTCGGCGGTGCTGTCGCACTCGTCCTTCACCCAGCTCGCCGTCGGCCAGTATCTCGCCACCCAGCCGTGGCGCGAGCAGATCAAGTCGTTCCGTGAGCTGTACCGCGAGCGGCGTGACGCGCTCCTGGGCGCGCTCGATGTGCTCATGCCGCCCGGCTGCACGTGGACCCGCCCCGCCGGCGGGTTCTTCGTCTGGATGACGCTCCCTGAGGGGCTCAACTCCAAGGCGATCCTCCCCCGTGCGGTCGCCGAGCGGGTCGCGTTCGTGCCCGGCACCGGCTTCTACTCCGACGGCGGCGGCGCGCGGAACATGCGTCTGTCGTTCTGCTACCCGGAGCCCGACCGCATCAAGGAGGGCGTGCGCCGCCTGGCCGGTGTGATCGAGCAGGAGCTCAGGCTGCGGGACACGTTCGGCACGGGCTCCACGCCGGGGCACGCCGGCGTCGACACTCCCGGCCCGGATCTCGCCTAGACGGGGTACGGCCGCTGCCCCACATGACGGAGGAGCCGCCCATGGCACTGCTCATGGGCGGCTCCGGCACAAGTACGACCTTGTCTGAGACGTGACGCGGCGGCGCGGGCGGGGCACTAGCCTGTTCAGGCTGGCCGTACTGACTTCTCGAGGCGAGAAAGGCCCTCTTCGTGAGCGAGCGAACGATGACCCAAGGATCGCCCCCTGCGCGTCCGTGGAGGGGGACGCGACCCGGGCCAGGCGAGACGGACCACCGCTGGATCACAGCCGGTGCCGTGGTGGAGCACATCGGCGGTGAGGCGCCATGAGCGATCTGGGCCACGTGCTCATCCTCGCGGGAGGGCTCTCCTACGAGCGTGAGGTCTCCATCCGTTCGGGACGCCGCGTCGCGGAGGTGCTGCGGGCGGCCGGTGTCGACGTGGAAACGCGCGACGCCGACGCCACCCTCGTGCCCGCCGTACTGGCGGACCCGCCGGACGCGGTGTTCGTCACCCTGCACGGCGGCGCAGGAGAGGACGGCGCCATTCGCTCGGTGCTCGAACTTCTCGGCGTGCCCTACGTCGGGGCGACGCCGGACGCCTGCCGGGTCGCCTTCGACAAGCCCACGGCCAAGGCGGTCGTCCGCTCCTGGGGGCTGAACACGCCCGACTCGGTGGCGCTGCCCAAGGAGACGTTCCACGATCTCGGCGCCACGGCCGTGCTCGCCCGCATCATCGAGCGGCTCGGCCTGCCGCTCTTCGTCAAGCCCTCGCGCGGCGGTTCCGCGCTGGGCGCCTCCATGGTGCGCACGGCGGAGGAGTTGCCCGCCGCGATGGTCGGTTGCTTCGCCTACGGCGACACCGCGCTCATCGAGCAGTACGTCCAGGGCGTCGAGGTCGCGGTCTCCGTGGTGGATCTCGGCGACGGGCCGGTCGCCCTGCCGCCGGTGGAGATCGTGCCCGACCGAGGCGTGTACGACTACGCGGCCCGCTACACGGCCGGGCAGACGGAGTTCTTCGCCCCGGCCCGGCTCTCCCCCGAGGCCACCGAGGCGTGTGCGGGCATGGCGGTCGCCGCCCACACCGCGCTCGGCCTGCGGGACATCTCCCGCACCGACCTCATCGTCGACGCCGCCGGCAAGCCGTACTTCCTCGAGGTGAACGTGGCACCCGGCATGACGGAGACCTCTCTGCTGCCCATGGCCGCGGAGGCGGCGGGCCGCGATCTCGGCACGCTGTGCAAGGGACTCCTGGAGCTCGCCGCCATCCGAGGCTGATCCCGCCGCCGTTTCACGTGAAACAGCCCCCTCCAGGCTCGCCCGGAGGGGGCTGTTTCAACTCCCGAGGCCGATGCTCCCAGGTGTTCTGGGGGCCGAGAGGGTCCCTTGGCCGCTACGGTGACTGGCCCGGAAGGAACCTCCGGTCCTCGCGGCCCACTCCGCTCCACTCACGTGATTTCCTCGCAAGCTCGGAAGTTCCGCAGAGCCCGGTCTGGGCCTTCGCTGCGGGTTAACGCTCCCCTGCGCCCCGCTCCCTCGGTCCCCGGCGATCGTCGGTACAACAGCGCACCAGAGGCGCCTGACGGGCATGCCACGGCTGCGGCGCCTACAGAGACGGGCTCACTTCCAGGTGCCGTGCGTCTGCGCGGCCTTCCGGAGAGGCGCCTGGTGCCAGACGGAAGATGACGGAGGCGAGGTCCGGTCACCGTGGCTCCGCCCGTGGCGGCTCACCCGCAGCACCAGCAGACCGCGACCCGGCCGCACCGCCGCCCCTCCCCCGGCAACGACGGGAGCGCCAGGAGTGTCCGACCTCGGGTGGGTGGAAGACGAGCGCGTAGGTCGGCACCGGCCCCGGCCGCATCCGCCCCCTTCAAACGGCCGGGGGCGTTCACGCAACTGGCGGCGAGTGAACCGGATGCGAACGTGGCCGCAGCGGGACAAGCAATCGGCCCGGCACCCCCTATAAGGAGGCCCCAGGCGCGATGTTTCACGTGAAACCTGCGGCAGATCGCGTGTGCTACCGCAGTATCTGTGGTTACTCCGCCGCGATGCCCCTGCTTCGCATCGCGTGAGCGGCCTCCGGCGCCATCGTGTCGATGATGCGCTCCAGGTCGTCGATCGTGGAGAACTCGACCACGATGCGCCCCTTCCGGCTGCCGAGATCGACCTTCACCTTCGTCTCGAAGTGGTCCGAGAGCTGCGACGCCAGCTCGCGCAGTGCTGGAGCGGTCGGCTTCTTCGCCCGGGGCTTGCGTGGAGCCGGCCCCGCGGTCGCCTCGCCCAGAGCCACGATCTCCTCGACGGTCCGGACCGACAGTCCCTCGGCCACGATTCGGGTCGCCAGGTGCTCCTGGGCGGCGGGGTCGGTCAGCGCCAGCAGCGCCCGCGCATGCCCGGCGCTGATGACCCCGGCCGCCACCCGGCGCTGCACCTCGGGCGGAAGGTTCAGCAGTCGCAGCGTGTTGCTGATGTGCGAGCGCGACCGTCCGACCTTCCTGGCGAGCACCTCATGGGTGGCCCCGAAGTCGTCCAGAAGCTGCTGGTAGGCCGCCGCCTCTTCCAGCGCATTCAGCTGCTCCCTCTGGAGGTTCTCGATGAGCGCCTCACGGAGCATCTCGTCGTCCTGGGTGCTCCGGACGATCGCGGGGATGCGGTCCAGCCCGGCGATCTGCGAGGCGCGCCACCTCCGCTCCCCCATGATGAGCTCGAAGCGGCCGTCCTCCACGGCGCGGACGACGACCGGCTGCAGCAGGCCGACCTCCTTGATGGACGCCGCGAGCTCGTCGAGCCGGTCCTCGTCGAACACCTCCCGCGGCTGCCGCGGGTTCCGGGAGATGGAGTCGACCTCGATCTCCTGGAAGTAGGCGCCCTCCACTGGACGCAGGCCCACCCTGTCCGTCCCCGCTCCGTCCGTCCCCGGCGCGGCCGACGGCGGACCGGCAGGCGGAACGCTCGCCACGGACGCCGGATCGACGATCGGTCCCGTGGGGATCAAAGCCCCAAGACCCTTGCCCAGTCCCCGACGCTGCTGGCTCACCGCTGCTCCTTCATACCCGCACAGAAGGCGGTGCCCAGCGACTCGGGGTCACTGGGCACCGGCACGCACACACCAGGAGAGAGTACCGCTGCGAAGCCCTGCCATGAGTCTCCGCGCATCCCGCCGTGCACAATCCCGCCGCCGGACCCCGGCGCGTGGCCGGGCGTAAGGAGCGGAGCGGGCTTCGCGAGGACCGGAGCTCTTGCCCGGCGCAGTGACGCCCCGACAAGCGTCCCACAGCCGTGAACACCCCGAAGGCACGGCGGCACGGCGCACGTCCGGAGCGCCGTCCGGCTCGGTCAGGCGCCGGCGAGGGCCGCCGCCCGATAGGCGATCTCGCGAGCGGCGCCCATGTATGCCAGTGCCCCGCTCGATCCCGGGTCGTACGTCATGACCGACTGGCCGTAGCTGGGCGCCTCGGAGACGCGGACGCTCCTGGGGATGACGGCGTCGAGCACGGTGTCGCCGAAGTGGGAGCGCACCTCCTCGGCCACCTGGGAGGCGAGGCGGGTCCGGCCGTCGTACATCGTGAGCAGGATGGTCGAGACCGCCAGCGTCTGGTTGAGGTGCGCGCGCACCAGTTCCACGTTCTGCAGGAGCTGAGTGAGGCCCTCCAGGGCGTAGTACTCGCACTGGATAGGAATCAGCACCTCCTGGGTCGCCGCCATGGCGTTCACGGTCAGCAGGCCCAGCGATGGCGGGCAGTCGATGAGGATGTAGTCGAACTCCATCGAGTCGAACGAGGCGAGTGCTCGCCGCAGGCGGGTCTCCCGGCCGACCATCGGAACCAGCTCGATCTCCGCGCCAGCGAGGTCGAGCGTGGCGGGAGCACAGTACAGATTGGGCATGTCGGGGACCGGCTTCACGATCTGCGACAGCGGCATGTCGTCCACGAGGACCTGGTACACCGACGGCATCCCCGACCGGTGTTCCGTCGCCAACGCCGTGGACGCGTTGCCCTGCGGGTCGAGATCGACCACGAGAACGCGCTGGTCGTGCATGGACAGCGCCGCCGCGAGATTGACGGCCGTGGTGGTCTTCCCCACGCCGCCCTTCTGGTTGGCCACCGTCATCACGCGACACCGGGAAGGCCGGGGCCAGGCCCCCTCGTCGCGCGTCGAGTAACCGACGGAAGGCGCAGCCGCCTGCGGGGGCGCGGCGGCTGTTTCACGTGAAACCACAGAACTCAGTGCCTCTCGTACCAGCGGCGAATCGCCAGAGTTAAGGGGGGTCTGGGACACGGTCGTCGTCCTTTCGACCGGCGAGACAGGGGGACGAGGCCAGCCCACCCCGGAGGACCGGCCTGCTGTCGCGATCTCCCAGCGTAGGGGGAGCCGAGTCTCCGGCCAACCCAGGCCCGCTGTCACACCGCCTGATCCGGCGTCCGCCACCGGCTCACCTCTTTCGTCGCCTCCGCGTGTCCGTCGTTCGCGGAGACCGTCCGGCGACGACGCGAACGAGGGTCGCGGGCGGCTCGACCTTACCGCGCCCCACTGTGACCAGCTCGACGTGCCGCACGCCGAACGACTCCAACTGGGGGCGAGCCGCGTCCAATTCCTCCTGTGCCCGCTCCCCCTTCATCGCGAGCAACTCCCCGCCCTCGTGCAGCAGCGGCATCGACCACGACAGCAGCCGGTCGAGCGGCGCGACCGCCCGCGCCGTCGCCACGTCGAAGAGGCGCTTGCGCGCGAGCTCCTCGGCCCGCCCGCGCAGCACCTCCACGTTGTCGAGCTTGAGCGTCTCGACGCACTCGGACAGGAACACGGTGCGGCGCAGCAGCGGCTCCAGCAGCGTCACCGTCACATCGGGGCGCACGATCGCGAGCACGAGCCCGGGCAGCCCGGCACCTGAGCCGATGTCGACCAGAGTCGAGTCCGGCGGGACCGCCTCCTCCAGGACCGCACAGTTCAACAGGTGCCGATCCCAGATGCGGGGCACCTCACGCGGCCCCAGCAGTCCCCGCACCACGCCCGGCCCGGCGAGCAACTCGGCGAACACCCGGGCCCGCTCCAACGCCTCACCGGTGAAAATCTCCCGGGCCACCGGGGGCGCCTCGGGCAGCTCGTTGCTCTCCGTCATCACTCACTCATCCAGGAACGCTCTCGGCCAAGGGTAACCGTCCTTTCCCCCCGGCGACGGCCGGCCGTACATCCGGCGGCCGTCGGCCGTGCGTGCCGGCCGAAGGGGCAGGGCGAGGAAGGGACGTACAGGACGGAAAAGCCGCCGGTCCCGGATGTGGGACCGGCGGCTTCCCCGCGTCGGAACTGTGAAAAGCGGTCAGGCAGGCAGGACCACCACGAAGCGGCGGGGTTCCTCGCCCTCGGACTCGCTGCGCAGGCCCGCAGCGGCGACCGCGTCGTGAACGATCTTGCGCTCGAACGGCGTCATCGGCTTGAGCGCCTTCGGCTCCCCGCTGCGCTTGACGTCGTCGGCAGCCGCGGCGCCTACCTTGGTGAGCTCGGCCCGGCGCCGCTCCCGATAGCCGCCCACGTCGAGCATGAGTCGCGAACGCTCCCCCGTCTGGCGGTGCACGGCCAGGCGCGTCAGCTCCTGCAGCGCCTCCAGCACCTCCCCGCCGGGGCCCACGAGCTCGTCGCCCTTGATGCCCACGATCGAGACCACCGCACGGTCTCCCTCGACGTCCATGTCGATGTCGCCGTCGAGGTCGGCGATGTCGAGCAGGCCCTCCAGGTAGTCCGCCGCGATCTCGCCCTCCTGTTCCAGGGCTTCGACGTCGGGAGCAGGCTTGAGGGTCTCCTCAGCTTCGGTCACGTCCGGACTCTCCTTCTCCTACGACTTCTTGCTGCCGGTGCGCTTGCTGCGAGGCTGGCGCGCCGGCTGCTGACGGACGATCTTGGGGGCGGGTTCGGGCTCAGGCTGCGCCGGCGCCTTGGGCTTTCCCACCAGCTTGGTGAAGATGCCGTTCGTCGGCTCGGGAGTGGTGACGTTGCCCTTCTCGTCCACGACCGGCATGGGGTGACGGCTGTAGAACCAGTGCTGCTGGCCGAGCGTCCACAGGTTGGTGGTCACCCAGTAGAGGATCAGGCCGAGCTGGAAGTTCAGGCTGAAGACGGCGAACAGCGGCGAGATGTACATGAGGAGCTTCTGCTGCTGTGCCATGGGGTTGTCCGGCATCTGCGCCATCGAGCGCTTCACGCTCTGCCGGACGGTGAGGAACGTGGTGCACGAGCTGACGGCCACGAAGCAGGCAAGCACGATCTTCGTCATCAGCGGCTGGGCACCGAGACTCTGGATGACCTCGGAGCTGTCGAAGAACTTCGCCGTCAGCGGCGCGCCGATGACATGCGCGGTGCGCGCGCTGTTCACCAGCTCCTTGGTCATGCCGAAAACGGCCCTGTCCTCGGCGATGGCCCGCAGCACGGTGAACATCGAAATGAAGATCGGGAACTGCGCGACGATCGGGAGACAGCCCCCAAGGGGGTTGGCGCCGCCCTCCTGATACAGCCGCATGACCTCCTGGTTCATGCGCTGCTTGTCGTTCTTGTACTTCTTGCGCAGCTCCTGGACCTTGGGCGCCAGCTCCTGCATCTTCCGCGACGAGCGCATCTGCTTCATGAAGAGCGGGAAGATCAGCAGACGCATCAGCACGGTCAGCGTGATGATGGTCAACGCCCAGTTGAGACCGCTGCTTGAGGGGATGAAAGTGCTGTAGCCGGCGTGGATCTGGGTGATCACCCAGGCCACCGCCGTGTACAGCCAATTCAGGAATGGCAGCTCCACCGAGCTAGCTCCCTTGCGTTTCGTCGTGAGACCGGACTCGGCGTGGGGGCACCGGGTCGAAACCTCCAGGATGGAACGGGTGACACCGTCCGATACGCCTGACGGTCAGCCATACCCCGCGCGCCGCTCCATGAACGGCGACGGCTTCCAGACCATAGGCACTGCAGGACGGCTCGAACCGGCACCTCGGCCCCAGCATCGGGCTGATGAAGGCGCGGTAGAACCGGATGATCGCGAGCAGCACTCGGGCGACCGGCCCGGTCGCGGGCCGATCGGCCTCCCCGGGCACCACGGCCGGGGTCGGTTGCTGCGCTGTCATGACCGTCCATCCGTCGGGGTCCGGGAATCGGACCCGCGCCGCCGGAGTAAACGACTCAGCGCGACGTCGAGTTCGGCGGCCAGGTGCTCGCTGCGCGCGGACGCGGCCGGTGGATTGGCGCGTACCACCAGAAGGCTACCTCTCGGCAGCAGCGGCAGGCGGCTCCGCACGAGGTGTCTCAACCTGCGCCTGACCTGGTTCCGCACCACGGCGCCACCGACCGCCTTGCTCACGACGAAACCGACCAGCGGTGGCTCGTCGGCGTCACGCAGGTTCAGGTGTGCGACCAGGGTGGGACGCCCGGCGCGCCGCCCACGGCGAATCGCGTCGGCGAACTCGTCACCCCGCCGCATGCGGGACGCGGACGGCAGCACCGGGCCTTCCTCGACGTAGGGCCGCCCGCTCCGCTCGGCACGGGCGGGCGGCGTCTGATCGTCAGACCGTCAGCTCGGCGCGGCCCTTGCGGCGGCGCGCGGCCAGGATGGCGCGGCCGGCCCGGGTGCGCATGCGCAGCCGGAAGCCGTGGGTCTTCGCGCGGCGACGGTTGTTCGGCTGGTAAGTACGCTTGCTCACGGGTGGGCTCCAGGCGTCAAGTACGTCCGCGGCGTTCCGCGGGCGCGGTACATTCCATGGTCACGGCTCGTCAGATGCGCGGGCATGCGAAATAGCCGTCGCGTGATTAGCCGACCGGGATACGTTACGGGCCCACCGTACGTCAGGTCAAACCGTACCCGTGACGCCAAGCGAGTACGGCGAGCGACCATGGGCCGTTAGGCTGTGGACAACGCCTTGAACGCAGGTTGCGCACACCGCTACCGTCGGCCGTCCGGCCCTTCCCCCCATCAGCGTGAATGTGCCCGGGGAGGATGCACGGGCTGTGCACATCATGTGGATCATATGTGGATGGCAGCCGGACGCGGGCCGGTGCGGCGAGGCGTACAGGACTGAGAAACGACACGGATCGCGGCGGGCGAGCGGGGCCGCGTAACGAGAGGAGGGGCCGAGCCATGGAAGGCGTCGATCTCAACGCTGTATGGGCTCGGGCGCTCAGGACCCTGCTCGACGAGGGCGTCTCGGGGCAGCAGAGGGCGTTCCTCCAGATGACGCAGCCCTCCGGCCTCATCAACGACACGATTCTCCTGGCGGCCCCCAACGACTTCGCCAAGGAGGTCATCGAGGTACGGCTGCGCCCGCTGATCGTGCACGCGTTGTCGCAGGAGCTCGGTCGGCCCGTGCGGATCGCCGTGATGGTGGATCCCGGCGCCGGGCTGTCCGCCGCCTCCGACCCCGCCGTGGCGCCGCCGGCCGACCATCGTCCACAGGTGCCGTCCACAGATTATCCACAGCCTCGTCCTCAGGCTCCGCGCTTCCCCTTAGCCGAGGACGGCCCGATCCGGCGCGACGCCGAGCAGCACGGGCCGCACTATCCACAGGGCCAGCAGTATCCACAGCCGCCGCAGCACATGTCCCCGCCGGACCACCCGCAGCGGCCCGGCGGCTACTCCCCCGAGCCTCCCGCCGCGCCCAAGCCCGAGCCGGTGCCGGGCCCCGTGTCCGGTCCTGTGCCCGGCGGCCCCGGGCAGAACCGCTGGGACTCCCGCGGCGGCCGCACCTCCGGCGAGCCGGCCCGGCTGAACGCCAAGTACACGTTCGAGACGTTCGTCATCGGCGCGAGCAACCGCTTCGCGCACGCCGCCGCCGTCGCGGTCGCCGAGGCCCCCGCCAAGGCGTACAACCCGCTGTTCATCTACGGCGACTCCGGACTGGGGAAGACCCACCTGCTGCACGCGATCGGTCACTACGCGCAGAGTCTGTACGACGGCGCCCGGGTGCGGTACGTGAGCTCAGAAGAGTTCACCAACGACTTCATCAACTCCATCCGGGACCACAAAGCCGACGGGTTCCGCTCCCGCTTCCGGGCTGTGGACATCCTCCTCGTGGACGACATCCAGTTCCTCGAGGGCAAGGAGCAGACGCAGGAGGAGTTCTTCCACACCTTCAACACCCTCCACAACGCCAGCAAGCAGATCGTCATCTCCAGCGACCGGGCGCCGAAGCAGCTCGTGACGCTGGAGGACCGGCTGCGCAACCGGTTCGAGTGGGGGCTGATCACCGACGTCCAGCCGCCCGAGCTGGAGACCCGCATCGCGATCCTGCGCAAGAAGGCGATCCAGGAGGGCCTGGCCGCGCCTCCCGACGTGCTGGAGTACATCGCCAGCCGCATCGCGACCAACATCCGCGAGCTCGAGGGCGCGCTGATCCGGGTCACCGCGTTCGCCAGCCTCAACCGGCAGTCTGTGGACATCCAGCTCGCCGAGATCGTCCTCAAGGACCTCATCAGCGAGGACGCGAGCCCGGAGATCACCATCTCCCTCATCATGTCCACAACCGCCGAGTACTTCGGCGTCTCGCTCGACGACCTGTGTGGAAGCTCACGCTCGCGCGCCCTGGTCACCGCCCGCCAGATCGCCATGTATCTGGCCCGCGAGCTGACCGACCTGTCCCTGCCCAAGATCGGCCAGCAGTTCGGCGGGCGCGACCACACGACCGTGATGCACGCGGAGCGTAAGATCCGGTCGCTCATGGCCGAGCGGCGCTCGATGTACAACCAGGTCAACGAGCTGACGACACGGATCAAGCAGCGCGCACGCAACGCTTAGTACACAGCTGTGGATAAGTCTGTGGATCAAAAATTCCGCCCTCGGCGGCGGCTCCGTGCGTTACCCCCACCCTCTCCGGCCCGCCAACGCGCCGTCCCCACTTGGGGACAACTTTGGGGAGAACCTGGGGATCACTTGGGGAATACCCGTGGACGGGCTGGGGACGCCCTGTGCGTACTCGTCACACACAGCTCAGCTGTCCCTTTTACCCCGTGGACAACCGGTGGAAACCTCGTGGATTACTCGTGGACAGAGGGCCCTTCACCTGGGGACCGGGTGTGGGGACAGCGGGACCGCCCACAGTCCACAGGGGGTCCGTCCACGGTTCCCCCACACCGGCAGTGGATGAATCAGCTCCACTGAGCTGCGAAAATGCTCGACATCCACATATCCACACTGCCTAATAGGACGACTTGTATCTCTCTCTAAGGAACTCAAGAACCATAGAAGGGGTTCTGGAGGCACACAGGTGCGGGAGAGTGAAGACTTGACGAAGCAGCGACACCCAGGAGGCTGATCCACGTGATGTTCCGGATCGATCGCGACGTGCTCGCCGAGGCCGTGGCGTGGACGGCACGGAGCCTTCCGGCCCGTCCCTCGGTGCCGGTGCTCGCCGGCATGCGGCTTGAGGTGACCGACGACCAGCGGCTGAAGCTCTCCGGCTTCGACTACGAGGTCTCCGCCGAGGTGACCCTCGACCTGCAGACCGGGGAGCCGGGCGTGGTGCTCGTCTCCGGCAAGCTCCTCGCAGAGATCACCCGCGCGCTCCCCGCACAGCCGGTCGAACTGGTTGTGGACGGAGCTAAGGCCGTCGTCACCTGCGGCAGCGCCCGGTTCACACTTCTCACCATGCCTGTGGAGGACTACCCCTCCCTCCCGGCCATGCCGCCCGCCGCCGGACGGGTCGGCAGCGACGTGTTCGCCTCCGCCGTCGGCCAGGTGGCCGTCGCCGCAGGCAAGGACGACACCCTCCCGATGCTCACCGGCGTACGGATGGAGATCGAGGGCGACACCGTGACCCTCGCCGCCACCGACCGCTACCGCCTCGCCGTACGCGAGCTGAAGTGGCAGCCCGAGCAGCCCGACTTCCAGGCCGTGGCCATGATCCCCGGCCGTACGCTGGCGGACACGGCCAAGGCGCTGGGCGGCACCGGCGCGGAGGTCGAGATCGCGCTGAGCTCGGCCGGCGGCACCGGCGAGGGCATGATCGGGTTCTCCAGCTCCGGGCGGCGGACGACGACCCGGCTGCTCGACCCCGAATTCCCCAAGTACCGCTCGCTGCTGCCCACCGAGTTCTCCGCGCGCGCGGACCTGTCCACAGCCTCGTTCGTCGAGGCGGTCAAGCGCGTCGCGCTCGTCGCCGAGCGCAACACCCCCGTACGGCTGGCCTTCCGCGGCGGAGAGGTCGTCCTGGAGGCCGGCAGCGGCGACGAGGCGCAGGCCGTGGAGGCGCTGCCGGTCGAGTTCGACGGCGACGAGATCAACATCGCCTTCAACCACCAGTTCCTGCTGGAGGGCCTCGGGGCGATCGACTCCGACGTCGCGCGGCTCCAGTTCACCACGCCGACCAAGCCCGCCATCCTCACCGGGGGCAAGCCTGTGGACGACGGGGGGAGCGAGGACTACCGCTACCTCATCATGCCCATCCGCCTGTCCAGCTGACGCGGGCAGAACACCCCGGGCGTACGATCTCCTGCGGGCATGGACCCCTGATGCATGGGTACGCGTGCCTCGGTGGACGACGCAGATGTTGAGGGGTGGCTCAGATGCAGATCGGCATGATCGGGCTCGGCAAAATGGGCGGGAACATGGCCGAGCGGCTGCGGCGCGGCGGCCACGAGGTCGTCGGCTACGACCGCGATCCCTCCATCAGCGACGTCGGCAGCCTGAAGGACCTCGTCGCGAGGCTTCAGGCACCGCGCGCGGTCTGGGTCATGGTGCCCGCCGGGGCGCCGACGCGGAGCACCGTCGAGCAGCTGCGCGACCTGCTGTCGGACGGTGACATCGTCATCGACGGCGGCAACTCGCACTATCTGGACGACCAGCGGCACGCGGCCGACCTCCGCACCCACGGCATCGGCTTCGTCGACGTGGGCGTCAGCGGCGGCGTGTGGGGCCTGCAGAACGGCTACGCGCTGATGGTGGGCGGCGACGACGAGCACGTCGGGCGGCTCATGCCGGTCTTCGAGACGCTCAAGCCCGAGGGCGAGGACGGCTTCGTGCACGCGGGCGGCGTGGGCGCCGGCCACTTCGCGAAGATGGTCCACAACGGCATCGAGTACGGCATGATGCAGTCCCTCGCCGAGGGCTGGGAACTGCTTGAGGCCAGCGACGTCGTCACCAACGTCCCCGACACGTTCCGGAGCTGGCGGCACGGCACGGTCATCCAGTCCTGGCTGCTCGACCTGCTGGTGCGGGCCCTGCAGGAGGACCCCGACCTCGCCGAGCTGAAGGGCTACGCGGAGGACTCCGGCGAGGGCCGGTGGACGGTCCAGGCCGCCGTGGACCACGCCGTGCCCCTGCCGGCCATCACGGCCGCGCTGTACGCCCGCTTCGCCTCGCGCCAGGCCGACTCCCCGGCGATGAAGATGGTCGCGGCGCTGCGCAACCAGTTCGGCGGGCACGCGGTCGCCTCGGTCGAGGGCCAGACCGGCAAGGGCGCCGACGCCCCCGGCGCCGACGTCACCCCACCGGTGGAGGCCGAGAGCTGACGCGCGGTCAAGCCTCGGCGTCCCCGCGCTGCGGCCGGGCCGGCTTCGCGCCGCCGGCCTTCGGTTCGTCCACAAGGGTGTGAATTCCGGGGTCGTCCGGGTACGCGGCCCGGCGGCGCCGATCTTCCACAGGCTGTGGACGAATCACCCCGCACCCACTCGCTTCTCCACAGCGGGCCGTTTCTCCACAGCGCGTCGTGGCCGGGACACGAAGGCCGGGCACCGGCACTAGCCTGGCGGGGTGCACGTGGCGAGCCTGTCCCTCACCGACTTCCGGTCCTACCCGGAGGTCGAACTCGTGCTGGAACCGGGGGCGACGGCGTTCGTCGGGCCGAACGGGCAGGGCAAGACCAACCTGGTCGAGGCGCTCGGCTACATCGCGACCCATTCGAGCCACCGCGTGGCCACCGACGCGCCGCTCGTACGGCACGGCGCGCAGCGGGCGATCGTGCGCGCGGGGGTGGTCAGGGACGACCGCCGCGCGCTGATCGAGATCGAGATCAACCCGGGCCGGTCCAACCGTGCCAGGGTCAACCGCTCGCCCGTCCCCCGGCCGCGCGACGCACTCGGCCTGCTGCGGACCGTGCTGTTCGCCCCGGAGGACCTCGCACTGGTCAAGGGCGACCCGTCGGAGCGCCGCCGTTTCATGGACGACCTGCTCGTCGCCCGCGTCCCCAGGTTCGCGGGCGTGCGTGCCGACTACGAGCGCGTGCTCAAGCAGCGCAACGCGCTCCTGCGTACGGCCGCGGCGACGCGGGTGGGTCGGCGGCGCGGCGGCCGCAGGCAGGAGGACGACGCGGCCTTCGCCGCCGCCGGCGCGGGAGACGTCCTGAGCACGCTCGAGGTCTGGGACTCCCACCTGGTGCGCCACGGCGCGGAACTGCTGGCGGCGCGGCTGAGCCTGGTGGACGCGCTGCGTCCTCTCGTGGCGAAGGCGTACGCCACCCTCGCCCCGTCGTCGGGACTGGCCGAGCTCGAATACCGGCCGTCGGGGTTATCCACAGATATCCCCACCCTGGGGACAAACCGGGAACTACTGGCCGAGCACCTGCGGGCGGGCCTCGCGGAGGCGCGTCAGGCGGAGCTCGAACGCGGCGTGACCCTCGTCGGCCCGCACCGCGACGACCTGCTGCTGCGGCTGGGCGAGCTGCCGGCCCGGGGCTACGCGAGCCACGGCGAGTCGTGGTCGTTCGCCCTCGCGTTGCGGCTGGCCGCCTATGACCTGCTGCGGGCCGACGGCGGCGACCCCGTGCTGATCCTGGACGACGTCTTCGCGGAGCTGGACGGTCAGCGGCGCAGGCGGCTCACCGAGATCGTCGCCCCGGCCGAGCAGGTGCTCATCACGGCGGCGGTGCCGGACGACGTGCCGCCCGAGCTGGCCGGCGCCCGGTTCGACGTGATGGAAGGGAGCGTGACCCGTGTCCGATGAGATATCCACAGGCGGTGGACAGTCCCCGCAGGGCGCGGCCGCGCGGGGTGCCGCGATGGCGCGGGAGAAGCTGGCCCAGGCGAAGGCCGACGCGCTGAAGCGCGGGCAGCTTCCGCGCACCGAGCCGCGCCGCCGCTCCGGCTCGGGCGCCCAGCGACGGGACTCCGGCGACCCGTTGCCGTTCGGCCGGGCGATCCGCGACCTGCTCGCCGCCCGGGGATGGGAGCAGCCGGTCGCGGTGGGCGGGGTGTTCGGCCGCTGGGCGGAGATCGTCGGCCCAGAACTGGCCGCCCACACCAGGCCGGAGAGCTTCGAGGACGGCGAGGTGCTGGTCGCCGCCGACTCGACCGCCTGGGCGACGCAGGTCCGGCTGCTCGCGTCCACCCTGGTCAGGCGGTTGAACGAGGAGCTCGGCGACGGCACCGTGACCCGCGTCAAGGTGCACGGCCCCGGCGTGGGTCACCGCCCGGAGGGCGGGCTGCGCGTACGCGGGAGCCGTGGGCCGGGCGACACGTACGGCTGAGCGCGAGGCGGCGAGCGCCGTCCGGGGCCCGCACCGGCGGGCGACGATCTGAAAACCGGGCCGAGGGGAGCCCGAACCGGCCCAAAATCGCGTGTGAGGCTCCGACCCCCGTTCCGTGTGGGGGGTGCTCAGAAACATGATCGTCAAGCGACAGGGCATCACAGCCCCCGTGAATGCCACCTGATGTCCGTCGGACCGGTAGAATGTAAACGGACTCAAGGACACGTCCGGTTTGCGTCACCCCGGTCCCATGGGCCGATTTCCCTTGGGTGTGCGCATCGGGGCACTCACGACGGTGACGGGCACGGCAGGGGCAGCCAATCCACGGTGTCGCCCGCCGCGTGTCCGCGGCAGGAGGATTTCGCACTTGTCCTACGACGCTAGCTCTATCACCGTTCTCGAAGGGCTGGAAGCGGTCCGCAAGCGCCCTGGCATGTACATCGGTTCCACCGGTGAGCGCGGGCTGCACCACCTCGTCTACGAGATCGTCGACAACGCGGTCGACGAGGCGTTGGCCGGCCACAACGACCTGATCGAGGTCACCCTGCTCGCCGACGGCGGCGTGCGCGTGATGGACCACGGACGCGGCATTCCCGTGGGCATCGTCGCCGCCGAGGGCAGGCCGGCCGTCGAGGTCGTCTTCACCGTGCTGCACGCAGGCGGCAAGTTCGACAGCAAGTCGTACGCCGTCTCAGGCGGCCTGCACGGCGTGGGCGCCTCGGTCGTCAACGCGCTGTCGACGCGCCTGGAGGTCGAGGTCCGCACCGACGGCCACGTGTGGCGGCAGAAGTACGTGACGGCCAAGCCGACGGCCCCGCTGGAGAAGGGCGAGCCGACCGACGAGCACGGCACGACGATCAGCTTCTGGCCCGACCCGGACATCTTCGAGACGACCGCCTGGAACTTCGAGACGCTGGCGCGCCGATTCCAGGAGATGGCCTTCCTCAACAAAGGCCTCATGATCAAGCTGACCGACGAGCGGCCCGACCACATCATCGACGGCGCGCCCAAGGTGGTCACCTACCACTACGAGGGCGGCCTGTCCGACTTCGTCACCCATCTGAACTCGAAGAAGGACCCGATCCACAACTCGGTCATCGACTTCGAGGAGCACGGCGACGGCATCTCGGTCGAGATCGCCATGCAGTGGAACGCCTCCTACAGCGAGTCGGTCTACACCTTCGCCAACACGATCAACACCGCCGAGGGCGGCACCCACGAGGAGGGCTTCCGCGCCGCGCTGACGACCATCGTCAACCGGTACGCGCGCGAGCAGAAGTTCCTCAAGGAGGGCAAGGACGACAACCTCAGCGGCGACGACGTCCGCGAGGGGCTCGCCGCGATCATCTCGGTGAAGCTGGCCGACCCCCAGTTCGAGGGCCAGACCAAGACGAAGCTGGGCAACACCGAGGCGAAGTCGTTCGTCCAGAAGGCATGCAACGACCACCTGCGCGACTGGTTCGAGCGCAACCCGGGCGAGGCCAAGGAGATCATCAACAAGTCGCTGCAGGCCTCCCGGGCCCGCATCGCCGCCCGCCAGGCGCGCGACCTCACCCGCCGCAAGTCGCTGCTGGAGAGCGGCAGCGGCCTGCCGGGCAAGCTGGCCGACTGCCAGTGGTCGGAGCCGGAGAAGTGCGAGCTGTTCATCGTCGAGGGCGACTCGGCCGGCGGCTCGGCCAAGGGCGGGCGCGACCCCAAGTTCCAGGCGATCCTCCCGCTCCGCGGCAAGATCCTGAACGTCGAGAAGGCCCGGATCGACAAGGTCCTCAAGAACAACGAGGTCCAGGCGCTCATCACGGCTCTCGGCACCGGCGTCCACGACGAGTTCGACATCTCGAAGCTGCGCTACCACAAGCTGATCCTGATGGCGGACGCCGACGTGGACGGCCAGCACATCACCACGCTGCTCCTGACGCTGCTGTTCCGCTTCATGCGCCCGCTGATCGAGGCCGGGCACGTCTACCTGTCCCAGCCGCCGCTCTACAAGATCAAGTGGGACCGCAAGGGTGAGGACGCGTCGTACGCGTACTCCGACCGGGAGCGGGACGCGATCATCGAGGACGGCGTCGCCCGCGGCCGGCGCGACCCCCGGCTCCACGACGGTGTGCAGCGGTTCAAGGGTCTGGGCGAGATGAACGCCTCTCAACTGTGGGACACCACGATGAACCCCGACACCCGGGTGCTGCGCCAGGTCACCCTCGACGACGCCGCCCAGGCCGACGACCTGTTCAGCGTGCTGATGGGCGAGGACGTCGAGGCCCGCAGGAACTTCATCATCACCAACGCCCGCGACGTCCGGTTCCTCGACGTCTGAGCAGCGTGGCCAAGCAGAAGGACTTTTCGTGACGGAAGTGAACACGCCGCCTGGGCCCCCCGCCGATCGCATCGAGCCGGTCGACATCCAGGCCGAGATGCAGCGCAGCTACATGGACTACGCGATGTCCGTCATCGTGTCCCGCGCGCTGCCCGACGTCCGCGACGGCCTCAAGCCCGTGCATCGCCGCGTGCTGTACGCGATGTTCGACGGCGGTTACCGGCCCGACCGCGGCTACTTCAAGTGCTCCCGCGTCGTCGGCGACGTCATGGGCTCCTACCACCCCCACGGTGACACGTCGATCTACGACACAGTCGTACGCCTCGCGCAGCCGTGGTCGCTGCGCTACCCGCTCGTCGACGGCCAGGGCAACTTCGGCTCGCCGGGCAACGACCCGGCCGCCGCGATGCGGTACACCGAGTGCCGCCTCGCGCCGATCGCCATGGAGATGCTCCGGGACATCGACAAGGAGACCGTCGACTTCCAGCCCAACTACGACGGGCGGTCGCAGGAGCCGGTCGTCCTTCCGTCGCGGTTCCCGAACCTGCTGGTCAACGGGTCCGCCGGCATCGCCGTGGGCATGGCGACCAACATCCCGCCGCACAACCTCCGGGAGGTCGGCGAGGCCGTCAAGTGGGCGCTCGACAACCCCGAGGCCACCGACGAGGAGCTGCTCAACGGGCTGCTCGCGCGGGTCAAGGGTCCCGACTTCCCGACCGGCGCGCTGATCGTCGGCCGCCGCGGCATCGAGGACGCCTACCGCACCGGCCGCGGCTCGATCATCATGCGGGCCGTCGTCGAGGTCGAGGAGGACCCCAAGGGCCGGCAGTGCCTGGTCGTCACGGCCCTGCCGTACCAGGTGAACCCGGACAACCTCGCGCTCACGATCGCCGAGCTGGTCAGGGACGGCAAGATCACCGGGATCGCGGACGTCCGCGACGAGACGTCCTCGCGCACCGGCCAGCGGCTCGTGATCGTGCTCAAGCGCGACGCGGTCGCCAAGGTCGTGCTGAACAACCTCTACAAGCACACCCAGCTTCAGACCACGTTCGGTGCGAACATGATCGCGCTGGTGGACGGCGTGCCGCGGACGCTGCGGCTCGACCAGTTCGTCCGGCACTACATCACGCACCAGATCGAGGTCGTGGTCAGGCGGACCCGGTTCCTGCTGCGCAAGGCGGAGGAGCGGGCCCACATCCTGCGCGGTCTGCTCAAGGCGCTCGACCGGCTCGACGACGTCATCGCCCTGATCAGGCGGTCGCCTTCGGCGGCCGAGGCGCAGGGCGGCCTGATGACGCTGCTGGACATCGACCAGGTCCAGGCGCAGGCCATCCTGGACATGCAGCTGCGCAAGCTGGCCGCGCTGGAACGGCAGCAGATCCAGGACGAGTACGACGGCCTGATGACGCAGATCGCCGACTACCAGGACATCCTGGCCTCCGAGCCCCGGCAGCGCCGGCTCGTGTCGGACGAGCTCGGGGAGATCGTCACCAGGTATGGCGACGAGCGGAAGACCGAGATCATCGCGTACGAGGGCGACATGTCCATCGAGGACCTGATCGCCGAGGAGGACGTGGTCGTCACGATCACGCGCGGTGGCTACGCCAAGCGGACGAGCACCGACCTCTACCGGGCGCAGCGGCGCGGCGGCAAGGGGGTCAGGGGCGCGCAGCTCCGCCAGGACGACATCGTGGAGCACTTCTTCGTCACCACGACGCACCACTGGCTGCTGGCCTTCACCAACAAGGGCCGGGTCTACCGCTTCAAGGCGTACGAGCTGCCGGACTCGGGCCGGGACGCCCGCGGCCAGCACCTGGCCAACCTGCTCGCCATGCAGCCCGACGAGCACGTGATGGAGATCCTCGACCTGCGGGACTACAACGTCGCGCCCTACCTGGTGCTGGCGACCCGCAGCGGTCTGGTGAAGAAGACGCGGCTGTCCGAATACGATTCGCCGCGATCCGGTGGCCTGATCGCGATCAATCTGCGCGAGGATGACGAGGTGATCGCCGCCCGTCTCGTCTCCGAGGGTGATGACCTGCTGCTCGTGTCCAAGAACGCGCAGTCGATCAGGTTCACCGCCTCGGACGAGGCGCTGCGCCCGATGGGCCGCGCCACCAGCGGTGTGATCGGCATGCGGTTCGTGGACGGTGACGAACTTCTCGCGATGAACGTCATGAACGACGGCGACGACGTGTTGATCGCGACCGAGGGTGGGTATGCGAAGCGGACACCCGCCGACCAGTACCCGGTCCAGGGCCGGGGCGGCAAGGGCGTACTGACGGCGAAGATCGTCAGCGCTCGTGGCAAGCTGGTCGGAGCCGTCATGGTGCGTCCCGAGGACGAGGTCTTCGCGATCACCTCTGCCGGCGGGGTGATCCGTACCAGCGCCGGCGAGATCAAGCAGTCGGGCCGCCAGACCATGGGCGTCCGCCTGATGAACCTGGCCGAGGGTGACAGCGTTGTGGCCCTCGCTCGCAACGCCGAGTCGTTGGAGACCGAGGAGAACGGGGCAGGAGGCGAGGCATGAGCGAGCGTAGCGAGCGAATCGCCGAACACAGTGCGATCCGCGGATGCGCACCCGAGCCGTCAGACGAGGGCGTGGCATGAGTGACACCGGCGGGCCCCGGACACCCGGCGGCAAGCAGAGACCCACGGGCGCCCGCCCGGCGTCGTCTTCGAACGGCGTTACCGCGCGGACGCACGATGGCGGTAGCGTCGCCAAGGTGGCTTCCGAAGGAGATGACGTGACCGCCGCCGACAAGGCGAAGGCCGACGACACCATGCGCATCCGGACCTCGGCCGCCGACCAGCCATGGAAGCGGCAGACGGCCACGGACGGCGCGTCCGACAACGGCAGGTCCGAAGGCGGCGGAGCGACCGCGCAGTACCCCCGGCCCGCCGGGCTCGGTACGTCCACACCCCCTGTGGACAACGGCCGTCCGTCTGTGGACAACGGTCATCCCCCGGCGGACGGTGGCTCCGTACGCGGCTTGAGCTTCGGCCCGGCCGGAGACCGCGCCGAGTCCTCCTCCAAGAAGGACAAGGACAAGGACAAGAAGCTCGGCGTGCGCCCGCCGCGCAAGGCCCATCTGGTCCTGCGCAGGATCGAGCCGTGGTCGGCGATGAAGTTCAGCTTCGTCGTGTCGCTGGTGTGCTTCGTCGTGCTGTTCGTGGCCGTCGCCGTGCTGTACGGCGTGCTGTCGGCACTCGGCGTCTTCTCCTCGATCACCGACACCGTCAACCAGCTCACCAGCGGTGCCGGTGGTGCCGGGGCCGGCACCATCGACATCGCGAGCTGGTTCGAGCCGGTCCGCATCCTCGGGTACGCGGCCCTGCTTGGCGCGCTGAACGTCGTGCTCATCACCGCGTTGTCCACCCTCGGCGCCGTGATCTACAACATCTCCGCGGACCTCGTGGGCGGTGTCGAAGTCACCTTCAGCGAAGCCGAGTGACCCCACCGGTACGGCTGGCCGCCCCCACGAGCGGCCCGCCGTACGGATGCGCCTCGATGGCACGACCACAGGCCCGGACCCGGTAAGCTTTTCCTCGTTCGGAACGACGGATTCGCCACCGGAAACGGGATGCGGTAACGTTCGTTGCGCGGTGCGGGGCTATAGCTCAGTCGGTTAGAGCGCTTCCCTGATAAGGAAGAGGTCCCAGGTTCAAGTCCTGGTAGCCCCACCACGAAGTACCAGCTCAGAGGCCAGTTCCCAAGATCAGGGACCTGGCCTTTTGATCGTTTGCCATCGATTTGCCATCACGGGCGTCCGGCACCAGGTAGCAGACATCGATCCACATCGACAGGTCCTGGCAGCCGATCTTCCCTGCGCGCGGATGGGGTTGAACGCCCGTGAGGTCATGAACGGCATCACTGGCAATGTCATAGCCATCCTGTACGTTCCGTGATGTGGGCCTTACACAGGGGTTGGATTCACCGAGGACTCTCTTGCGACGCTTCCTGGATCGAGAGATCACCGCCGGAGCGAGGCAGGTTCGGTCCACGTACCTTGCGCAGCTGCCTCCGAAACCGCTTCTCCTGCCCGGAGAGGGAGTCGGCTACGAGGCAGGGACGGTCGGGACTGCTCTCGATCAGCGCTTGCGCCTGTGCTTCACCTGCAATTCGCCTGTCGACATGGCGACCCTGCAGGGCATCGACAACTGCCGAATCCAGGCGAGGAGCACCCTCGCAGGCGAAACCTGGAGTCGGCGCAGAGCTCGGTCGGTCGCTGTCAGATGAACTGCCCCGGCTCGTCCAGTCCCTGGATCTTGCTTCGCGGACGCTCCCGATGCTTCGAAGCGACGACGAGGAGGAACGTCTCGCCCGCATGTTGCTGTGCGCCGCATGGTTCGCCCTGAACTACCGCAACCCGTTCGCGTTTCCCGACACGCCTCTTTTCAAAGCCATCCAGGGAGACGCGGAGTCCTTCGACTTCGAGCGGGCCCCTGGCCACGGCGGCGCCTGCCATGCGGGCATCTCCTACGTGTCGTCTCGATCGTGGCTTGCGAGCAGGGGTAGGACGATCTGGTCGACGATCTCGGCGAGTGCGGTCTCAGGCAGCGGACGGTGATGGACGAGCGTCTCCACGGCGACGAGCGTGATGGGCGCGACGGCGACCCGGGCCGGGATGCGGGCGTGGTTGATCTCGCCGCGTAGCACAGCGCGTTGGAGCAGGGCGTCCATCTCGCTCGTACCGGCATGGCTGACGCGCTCGCGCAGGTAGTCGGTGAGATCGCTGTCATCTGCCCGGCCGTCGCCGATGACTTGAAGGACGGGGGCGAGCTCGATCATGCGTGAGCTGACCAGGCGGAGCAGGGTCAGCAGGTCGGCGCGCAACGAGCCGGTGTCAGGTATGGGCGGGGGTGCCGGCACCTGCTGACGCATGGCGGCCAGCACCAGGTCACGTCGATGCGGCCAGCGGCGATAGAGCACCGTCCGGCTCGTCTGGGCGCGGGCGGCCACGGCGTCGTAGGTGAGCTCGTGGTAGCCGACAGCGCGCAGTTCCTGCCAGGCCGCCTCCAAGAGGACCGTCTGCAGTTCCGCGCCCCGGCGGCGCCTGCGCCGGGTATCGTCCATCTCCGTTTTGGGCACACCACGTATCTTATATTCTACTTTAAGAAACATAACGAACCTTGGGGGAGAGTCATGCGTGGCAAAGGCGTGCAGTACGACACCGGTACCTTTCCCAACGGCGACAGCAGCCGCAGCCTCTTCGACCCGGCGACCGTCGCACGCGAGATGCGCATCATCGCCGACGACCTGCACTGCAACGCCATCCGGATCACCGGCGGCGACCTCGATCGGCTCACGACCGCCGCCCAGCACGCGGCCGAGGCCGGACTGCAGGTCTGGTTCTCACCATTTCCCTGTGAACTCACCGAGCAGCAGATGCTGCCCTACTTCGACGACTGCGCCGACCGGGCCGAAACGCTGCGCCGCCAGGGCGCCGACGTCGTGCTCGTCACCGGGTGCGAGCTGAGCCTGTTCGCCCGCGGTTACCTGCCTGGCGACACCTTCACCGAACGCATGCAGGCCCTGCGCGCCGCGCCCGAGGAGCGCGCCGCGGCACTGGCCGCGCTCCCCCGCCCCGTCAACGCCTTCCTCTCCCAGGTCGCCGCCTCCGTACGCCCCCGCTTCGGCGGCCCGCTCAGCTACGCCTCCATCCCCATCGAGCACGTCGACTGGACGCCCTTCGACATCATCGGCGTGGACGCCTATCGCAACCGGCGCAACGCCGCCACCTTCCGCCAGGATTTGCGCGAGCACTTCACCCACGGCAAGCCCGTCGCCGTCACCGAGGCCGGCTGCTGCACCTTCCGCGGCGCGGCCGACTGGGGCGCCGGCGGCTGGACCGTGGTTGAGAACGGCCGCGTCAAGCCCGGCATCGAACGCGACGAGGGCGAGCAGGTCCGCTACATGGACGACTTGCTGACCGTCTTCGACGAGGTCGGCATGGACACCGTCTTCTGGTTCAGCTTCGCCGGGTTCGAGCTCCCGCACCGCGCCAACCCCACAGACGACCTCGACATCGGCTCCTACGGCATCGTCAAGATGCTCGACGGCGCCCAAGCCACCACCTATCCCGGCATGCCGTGGGAGCCGAAGGAAGCCTTCCACGCCCTCGCTCGCCACTATGCGAGCCGGACCACGACCGCGACGACATCGCCCTGATCGCCACCACCGTGCCATCACATAGGACTTACTCGTCTAGTGCGGTGACCGCAAACGTTCACCGGGTCCAGTTGTGGCTCGACCAGCCTTCTAGCATTGCCGGATGATCGAGCTTCAAGAGGACGGGGAAATCGCCTGCCCGGCCGCGCTGGTGTGGGCGATCGTCGCTGACTACGGCCAGGATCCACGCTGGCGGAAAGGCGTCAAGACGATGGCGCCGCGACCCGAAGGCATCGTCCAGGTGGGCACGACCACTGCTGAGGTGATGCGGTTCGCGGGCCGGACCTATCGCAACGGCGGCGAGGTCATCCAGGTGGAGCCGGGTCGTTCGTTTGCCTGGCGCACCACCTCGGGGATCGACGCCGAGGGCGGCAGGCTGGTCGAGCCGCTCGGCGAGGAACGGTGCCGCTTCACCTTCCACGTGCGCGTCACCCCGCGCGTGACCTCTGAGAAGTTGCTGGAGCCGGCGCTGAGATGGTTGCTGCGGCGGTCGATCCGCGCCGACATTCGCCGATTGGCAGGCCTTTGTGCTTCTTGACCCCGAGGTCACCCGTTGCAGGGCTGCTGGGACGATCAGCTACTCATGTCGCGTAATCACCCGACCCGGTGAACGTTTGCGGTCACCGCACCAGCCGTCATCACGGCAGGCACCCCACAAGCAGCAGTCGCCTGTCCCCGTCAGCCCAAGCGAGGTCCGCCGTCTTCTGGCACACCTGACCCACACCGTCGCCCGGCCCCTGGCGCACATCCTCGCCTGGTCCCGCCTCCGTCGCCTCTACCAAGCCCGCGCCCGGCAAGCCGATTACCAGCACTGATACCTCAGGAATAACGAACTACTGTTGTAGTACAAGGCTGGGATGCATATCTCCCACCAAAGTTGTCCCAGGTCATGACATGCATCTTGGACGTTCCGTCTTCGTGCAGGTATGCGTGAGAACAGGCGAACATGGTGGGGGAATGCTCATGTGGCCTTGGTGGCGATATTGCTCGATCCAAGCGCGCTTCACACTCCTTGCCGGGGTGCTGTCCCTGCTCGTCTTCATCGTGATCGCGGTAGGTCTCGACCTCATGATCCGCAACGCGATCCGGGACAACATCTTCCGCGAGACGCAGCGTGTGGCGACCGACTGGATCGCGTCGATGAAGCCCGGCCGTCCTCCGGATGCGACACCGACCACTGAGGTCAACCTCCTACAACTCGTCGACTCTCGTGGCCGGGTGGTGGCGGCCAGCCCCGCCGTCGCGGGCAAGCCGCCGCTGAGCACTGTCCGGCCGCCCTACGATGACCGCATCCTTCACCTCACCGAGTGCTCCCACAGCGGCTGCGTCATGCTCACCGCCAACCGCGTCTCACCCCAGGAGGCCCGCTTCGTGTGGGGGGGCGATTCTCACATCGTCTACGCCGGAAAGGCCGAACCGTCCGCCGTGGCCTCGCACATCCTGGAGGTCAGCACGCTGACCGCGGCCCTGCTGGCCACCGTCTTCACCACCTGGATGATCTGGTCGCTGGTCGGCCGGACACTGCGCCCGGTGGAAGCGATCCGCGCGAGAATGTCGGAGATCAGCGTCAGCGACCTGAGCTTGCGGGTGCCGGAACCGGCCTGCGACGACGAGATCGGGCAGCTGGCGCGCACGGCCAACCAGACCCTGTCCCGGCTGGAAGAGGCAGTGGAGCAGCAGCGGCACTTCGCCTCCATCGTCTCCCATGAACTCAAAACCCCGGTGACCGGCCTTCAGACTCAGCTCGAAGAAGCGGTGCTGTATCCAGACGACGTCGATCAGCGCAAGGTCATCCAAGCGGGGCTGGCGACGACAGAGCGGCTACGAGCGCTGATCGATAACATCCTGATCTTCGCCCGGATCCGCACGGTCGCTCCCGAACCTCCCGAGCCGGTCGACCTCGGCGCGCTGGTACAGGAGGAGTTGATCACCACGACACGGCCCGTGCCGGTGCATACCCAGGTAAAGAGCAACGTAACGGTCCTGGGCAACCCCGTCCAACTCACCGAAGTGCTCAACAATCTGGTCGTCAACGCCCAGCGGCATGCCGCAACCAGTGTCGAGGTCAGCGCCGAGCGCAAGGATGGCCAGGCTGTGGTCACGGTGAGCGATGACGGAGACGGCATCGCCCCGGAGGACCGCGAACGGGTCTTCCAGCCCTTCACACGATTGGACGGTGGGCAGCGCAAGGATCCCACAGGGTCCGGGCTCGGACTTGCCATCTCCCGCGCGATCGTGGCCGCCCACGACGGGACGCTGGAGATCGAGAACAGCCCGCGAGGCGCACGTTTCGTTCTCCGCCTGCCGCTGCGCGCGCCCGGCACCACAGACAGTGAGGTGTGACTGCGCCACTCATGGTTCGGCTCGGCGGGCTCGATCAAATCGGAAGCGTGGGCCGCTGTCAGCGCCTCCGCCGACTTCGGCCAGGACTCCCCCTGGACACGAAGTACGTCGCAGGCGTATTTCTCCTCCGGCGTCTGGCCGGAGGTGACCGAGGTCGTCAGACGGTTGCGGTCGTAGGTGAAGGCGGTCTTCTTGCCCGGATCCTTTGTCGGGTGCCGAGCTCAGCGACCTGCCCCTACCCGGGGTCGGCGGGCGGCCAGCTCGACGCGGACGAACAGGACGGCCAGCACGGCCAGCACGACCGACGGGGCCACGAGCCACAGCCAGCGCTGCGCCCACCAGCCGGCGGTTGGCTGCGCCGGCAGGGTGCCACCTAGCCCTTCGTAGGCCCAGAGCACTACCAGGTACGCGGTCATGTGCCAGAGAAAGATGGTCAACGCGCCCACGTTGAGTGCCACCACCGGCTTCCAGACAGCCGGCCGGCGTAGCAGGCGCTCGGCGGCCGGCGTCACCAGGATCAGCAGCCCGAGTTGAAAGACGGCCAGGGCGGCGATGGTGGCGTTGGTCGGGAAGATGTTGGATTCGGCGCCGACGGTGCTCACCATCGAGAGGGGGTAGCCCGCTCCCACTGTCAGCGCGACCAGCCCGGCCAGTCCGGCCCCGGCAACCGCCAGCCGCTCCGCCAGTGGCCGCCGCCCCAGCTCCCAGCTGCGCCAGGCGTAGCCAAGTTGATGGCAGAACAGCCACACCAGTGCGGCGGTCGCCCAGCCCGCCCAGTCCAGGCCGGCGCCGCGATGCGCCATGCTGCCGAGGGCGATCAGCAGCACGAGCGCTACCAGGACCCAGGCTCCGTAGCGGGCGTGCAGGCTCGTGGTGATCGGCACCGCGGTGATCAGCAGGCCGTACACGCCCAGGAACCACAGCGGCGTCAGGTAGCCGGGGAACCACTCCCACATCCACCGGTGCGGGCCGGGCAGGGCGGACGCGATCAGCTCGCCGGCGAGCCAGACCAGGGCCCAGACGGCAGTCGGCCAAAGCAGCCGGCGCAGCCGGTCTCGGACGAACTGGCCGGCGGCCGTCCCGCGCGTCTGGGCTCGTTGCCAGCCGACCAAGTTGGCGTACCCGCCGACCAGGAAGAACACCGGCATGATCTGCAGCACCCAGGTGGCCAGCCAGCCACCAGGCACGGCATGGATGGGGTTGGGCATGGTGAGGCTGCCGTCGGCGGTGCGGTGGGTGACCGACAATGTCCAGTGCCAAAGGGTGACTACCACGATGCACAGCGCGCGGGCGGCGTCGACCACCCGGTCACGGGACGTCGGCGTGGCCGCCACCAGCCGGTCCAGCGTCGACCGCTTGTCCGCGACCCGGCGGGTCTGCCGGTCCTGGCGCCGGGGGCTCAGCGGTACAGCTCCTCGATGTCGGCCGCGAAGTCCTTGTGGACCAAGGCGCGCTTGACCTTCAGGGTCGGGGTCAGATAACCGTTCTGTTCGGTCAGGTCGACGGGAAGTATCCGGAACCTGCGGATCGACTCAGCCCGGCTCACCGCCGCGTTGGCCTCGTCCACGGCCGTCTGCAGCCTGGCCAGCAGATCCGGATCGTCGCGAAGCTCGGCCGGGCCGGCCTGCTCGGGCCTGCCGACGGCCCGCTTCCATGACGCCAGCGCCTCGGCGTCCAGGGTGATCAGCGCGGCGGTGTACGGCCGCCGGTCGCCGACGACCACCGCCTGGCTGATGAGCGGATGGGTGCGCAGGCGGTCCTCGAGGGGCTCGGGGGCGAGGTTCTTGCCGCCGGCGGTGACGATGATCTCCTTCTTGCGGCCCGAGATCGTCAGGAACCCGTCCTCGTCCAGAGCGCCGACGTCGCCTGTGCGCAGCCAGCCGTCGGCGGTCCGGCTCTCCCTGGTCGCCTGCTCGTTGCGCCAGTAGCCCTGGAACAGGATCGGGCCCTTGATCAGGATTTCGCCGTCGTCGGCGATCCGGATCTCGACCCCGGGCAGGGGTGGTCCCACCGTGCCGATCTTCATCGCGTGGGGCAGGTTCACGGTCGCGGCGGCGCTGGTCTCGGTCAGCCCGTAACCTTCCAGCACGGTGATGCCGATTCCCCGGAAGAAGTGGCTCAGCCGTGCGCCCAGCGGCGCTCCGCCGGAGATCGCGTAGCCAACTCGGCCGCCGAGTGCGGCCCGCAGCCTCCGGTACACGAGCCGGTCGGACAGGCGATGTGCCAGGCGCAATCGCCGGCTTGGCCGCCCGTCGTCCAGCGCCTGGCTGTAGGCCACGGCGGTCCGGTCGGCCCAGGCGAAGATCCTGCCCTTGCCCCCGGCCCGGGCCCGCTGCTGAGCACCGTTGTAGACCCGCTCGAACACCCTGGGCACCGCCAGCAGGAACGATGGTTTCAGGGCGGCCAGGTCCTCGGTCAGCCTGGCCCGGTCGGCGCTGTGCGCCAGGCAGATCCCCTGCTCCACGCAGGCCACCTGGATCACCCGCGCGAACACGTGCGCCAGCGGCAGGAACAGCAGGGTCGAGGCGTTCCGGCCGAAGATCCGCTCCAGGCTGTCGATCGCGACGCGAGCCTCGTACAGCAGGTTGCCGTGGCTCAGCATGCAGCCCTTCGGGCGGCCGGTGGTGCCGGAGGTGTAGATGATCGTCGCCAGGTGGTCGGCCGACACCGCCCGGCGGCGCTCAAGTAGTTGGGCGTCGTCCACGTTCCGCCCATCCTCGCGGAGACGGTCCAGCCCGCCGCCGTCGATCTGCCACAGCCGCAGCGGCCCGGACAGGCTCGCGGCCACGTCCTCGACCAAGCGGCGATGCGACTCGCGCTCGACCACCGCGGCGACCGGGCCGGCGTCCTCCAGCACCCAGCGGACCTGCTCGGCCGAGGAGGTCTCATAGATCGGGACCGGCAGCGCTCCCACCGTCCACAGGGCATAGTCCACCGCCGTCCACTCGTAGCTCGTGGCGGCCAGCAGGGCGACCCGATCACCCGCCTGGATTCCGGCGGCGAGGAAGCCGGCCGCCAGGCTGCGAACGTCGGCCGCGAACTGCCTGGCCGACACCGGACGCCAACTGTCGGCCGACCAGCGCTGGAACAGAACCATGTCGCCGTTCACCCGATCGTCGGCGAACACCACGTCGGCGAGCTGGGCGTCTGGGGAAACGGCCACCGGGGACGGCACCGCATGGACACGCATCGTCCATCTCCCTGTGAGGAAAGGCCGACCAGGCGGACTGCGCCACCGGACGCCGTGTCTACGGCGGCGAGAAGCAGGCAATCGTGTTGTTTCCCCAGGTCATCAGGCACAAACGTGGAAGGCCGTACGACGGCGCAGCCCGGTTCATGACGACCGGCAGGATCCTCGCCGGCGGCCGGGCCGACCGCGCCTGGGGCAGGCGGCTCGCCACGCTACCGCCCGCACAAGAGTCGCTCGCCGACCGGAAAACAAGCGACAAGTAAGCTGACAAAACGCCCATGACCTGGGGAATTACCTGATCAGAGCCCTTGGGGAACAACGTAAGCAGCGACATCCCGGTGGATGGAGTCTCTCGTGGCAACCACCAAAACCGAGCGCCGCACCGCCACCGAGGACGTGGTGAAGCGGCTCGCCCATCCCACCGATGCCGACATCGCTGCAGTCGACGCGTGGTGGCGTGCCAACAACTACCTGACCGTCGGCCAGATCTACCTGATGGCCAACCCACTGCTACGCGAGCCGCTGGCCGGCGAGCACATCAAGCCACGGTTGCTCGGACACTGGGGCACCAGCCCTGGCCTGGCGCTGGTGTACGCGCACGCGTCCCGGCTGATCCAGCACACCGGGCAGCAGATGATCTACCTGGCCGGTCCCGGGCACGGCGGCCCGACGCTGGTCGCGGCCGGCTACCTGGAGGGCACTTACACCGAGATCTACCCGCACATCACCCTGGACGAGGCGGGGCTGCTGCGGCTGTTCCGCCAGTTCTCCACGCCCGGTGGGATCCCCAGCCACGCGTCGGTGCCGACCCCGGGCTCGATCCACGAGGGGGGTGAGCTCGGCTACGTGCTGCTGCACGCGTTCGGCGCGGTGATGGACAACCCGGATCTCATCGCTCTGGCGGTGGTCGGCGACGGGGAGGCGGAGACCGGTCCGCTGGCGGGGTCGTGGAACGGGATCTCCTTCCTGAACCCGGTTCGCGACGGCGCGGTGCTGCCGGTCCTCCACGTGAACGGCGCGAAGATCGCCGGGCCGGCCCTGCTGGCACGCAAGGACCGCGACGAGGTCAGGTCCCTGCTGACCGGGCACGGGTATGAGGTGATCGAGGTCGAGGGTGACGACCTGCCCGGCATGCACTATCGGTTTGCCGACGCGCTGACGCGGGCGTGGGCGTCGATCAAGGCGATCCAGGCGGCGGCCCGCGGCGGCGACTGGGACGGCACCCGGCCCCGGTGGCCGATGATCGTGCTGCGGACGCCGAAGGGCTGGACCGGACCGGACGTGGTGGACGGGGTGCGGGTGTCGGGCACATGGCGCTCTCACCAGGTGCCACTGACCGGAATCAAGAACAACAAGGAGCACCTGCGGATCCTTGAGGACTGGATGCGCTCCTACCGGCCCGAGGATCTCTTCGACGACCGCGGCGTGCCCGAGGCGCTGACGTTGTCGATCAACCCTGAGGGAGAGCTGCGGATGAGCGGCAACCCGCACGCCAACGGGGGCCTGCTCACCGTCGACCTGGACCTGCCCGACTTCCGTGACTACGCGGTGCCGGTGCAGGCGCCGGGCAGGGACCGGCTCGAGTCGACCCGCAAGCTCGGCGAGCTCATGCGCGACGTCTACCGACGCAACCCGGATCGGTTCCGGCTCTTCTGCCCCGACGAGACCAACAGCAACCGGCTGGGGGCGGTGTTCGAGGCGTCCGACCGGGCGTTCGCGGAGCGCGTGACCGAGGAGGACGTCGCGATATCGCGGGACGGCCGGGTGATGGAGGTGCTCTCGGAGCACGCCTGCCACGGCTGGCTTGTGGGCTACACGCTGACCGGCCGGCACGGCTGGTTCGCCACCTACGAGGCGTTCGCCATGGTGTCGGCCTCGCAGACCGTACAGCATGCCAAGTGGCTGCAGGAGGCGCACGACCTGGCGTGGCGGGCTCCGGTGCCGAGCCTGAACATCCTGCTGACCTCGACCGCCTGGCGCCAGGACCACAACGGGTTCAGCCACCAGGGGCCCGGCCTGATCCAGAATGCGATCACCCAGCGCGGCACTATCAGCCGGGTCTACCTGCCGCCGGATGCGAACACGCTGCTGTCGGTGGCCGACCACTGCATGCGGTCGCGGTCGCGCGTGAACCTCGTCGTCATCGACAAGCAGCCGCAGTTGCAGTGGCTGCCCATGGATGAGGCGGTGGTCCACTGTGCCCGGGGCGCCGGCGTGTGGTCGTGGGCGGGCACCGAGGACGGGCGGTCGGATCCCGACATCGTGCTCGCCTGCGCCGGGGACGTGGTCACCATGGAGACCGTCGCGGCGGCGAACATCTTGCGCGGGCGGCTGCCGCACTTCGCCACCAGAGTGGTCAACGTGGTCAATCTGATGACGTTGCCACCGCGCACCGTTCACCCGAACGGCATGGACGACATCCTGTTCCGGGAGCTGTTCACCGACCACATCGACGTGCTGTTCGCCTTCCACGGCTATCCGGGCGCGATCCACCAGCTGGTGCACGGCCGGCCGGACCCGGAAAGGTTCCACGTACGCGGGTTCGTGGAGGAGGGCACGACCACGACCCCGTTCGACATGGTGGTGCGCAACCGGGCATCCCGGTACCACCTGGTGATCGACGCGCTGCACGCCGCGCGGCGGACCCCCGCCGGGGCGAGCGAGCTGAAGGCGTGGTGCGAGCAGCAGCTCCTCCGCCACGAGCGGTACGTGGTCGAGCACCTGCAGGACATGCCGGAGGTGCGGGACTGGTCGCTGGGCGACTGGGCAGAGCAGGGCTGAGGGCGCTCCTGAAGGTCGCTTACCAGGGAAGACAGGCGGCTCGTCGAAATGGGGTCGCCCCTACCGGCGGGGGCCCGCGCAAAGGGCTCCTGCCTACGGAGGTGAGCGCGTCATGGTGTTCGACCAGACAGATCTATACGAGCTGGTCGAGCACCTGCTGCTCGACGAGGCGGGCCAGTGGAACGCCGAGCCCATGGGCGTCACCCCCGAGGAGCTGGAGGAGGAGATGATCGAGCTCGCCTTCGAGTACGGAGGCGACGTCAGCGTGCTGGAGACCGGAGCGGCGGAGGAGCTCGCCGAGGCGGGCGGAGTGGCTGCGATGCTGCGCTGGTGAGGACCAGTGTCGACGCGGCGTATGACAACCGAGCTCCGGATCAGGGTCCTCGCTGAACTCTCGGCTGTGACCACCGCGCCAGGGCCAGTGCGACGGTGAGCAGGAAGGCCACCCCGGCGTAGACAGCCATCTCGGTGAACTGCTCACGGCTCTCCGCCGCCGTCATCGACACGGTGAGCCGCACGACCACCGACATGATGTGCCGTACGACGGCGATGATGCCGACGATGATGAACGGCTCGAGCCGCAGCCGGCCGCCCTCCAGATGGGTCAGGACGGTGGCGAAGATCTCCAGGACGATGAGGACGAGGAGGAGGTCCTCGATGACGACGACGACCTTCTCCGTCCACCCCACGTCGCCGCGCACCACCATGGCGAACAACATGATCACGATGCCGCCCGCGATCGCCAGCAGCACTGCCGACACCACATAGAGAATCACGCGTTCGGCCGCGGCGAGCACCTTCAGCAGCCGCACGTCCAGGTTGGTGCGCGCGTACCGGATGACCGACGGGTGGTCCCCGAACCGCGGGTCCCGCGCGGGCGGGTCGTCGTTCACGGCTCGCCCGTGAACTTGTCGTGGTGGCCGACAAGGGTGCTGACCGGTGGGCGGGGCTCGCAGTGCACCTCGATCTCCGGGGGCAGTCCGCTCAACTTGGTCTCGCCGCTGCCCCACACCACGAGGTTGACTCGGCCACCGGCCAGCGGTAACCCGGTGATCCTCAGCTCGCCGAACTCCTCCGGCAGCACGGGGGCCACCCACAGCCGGCCGTACGGGATCCAGGGGTCGAAGCGCAGCAGTGATCGCAGGATCTGGACGGGGCTCGCCGCCGCCCACGCCTGGGGGGAGCACGACGTGGGATAGGGCACCGGGATGGGGAACTCCTTCCTGCCGAACCCGCAGAAGAGCTCGGGGAGCCGCCCGCCGAACGCCTCCGCCGCGTCCAGCAGACCCATGGCCACCCGCTGCGCCTCGGCGACGAACCCGTAGCGCATCAGGCCCGACACGATCAGGGCGTTATCGTGCGGCCACACCGATCCGTTGTGGTAGCTCATCGGGTTGTAGGCGCCCATCGACGAAGCGAGCGTGCGGACGCCGAACCCGGTGAACATCTCCTCCGACAGCAGGTGCCAGGCCACGTACTCCGCCTTGTCCTCGTCCGCGATGCCGGTCCACAGGCAGTGGCCCATGTTGGAGGCCACGCTGTCGATCGGCCTGCCCTCGCGGTCCAGCCCGATCGCGTAACAGCCTCGCTCCGGAAGCCAGAAGAGCTCGTTGAACATGCGGCGGAGGGAACACGCCCGCTCCGTGTAGCGGCGCTCGGTCTCGTGGTCGCCCGCCTCGTGCGCGAAGTGGCTGCGCGCGATGTAGGCGGCGTAGACGTAGCCCTGCGCCTCCGCCAGGGCGATGGGCGCGCGGGCCAGGGTTCCGTCGGCGAAGTTCACCCCGTCGAAGGAGTCCTTCCAGCCCTGGTTGACCAGGCCCTTGTCGGTCTTGCGGCGGTACCAGAGCAACCCCTCGATCGGGCCCGCGCGCTCGCCGTACTCCTCGATCCACGACAGCGCCGCGTCGGCGTGCGGCAGGAGCTCCTCGACGGCCTCGCGATGGATGCCCCAGCGGCGCAGCTCGGCGAGGAGCACGACGTACAGCGGGGTGGCGTCGACCGAGCCGTAGTAGCAGGCGCCGCCGTGGGGGGAGACGCCCGACCGCGCGCCGAACCGCAGCTCGTGCGGGATCTTCCCGGGCTCCTCCTCCGACAGCGGGTCGACCTTCGTGCCCTGCAGCCTGGCCAGGCGGTGCAGCGTCCCGAGCGCCGGCGACTGGTCGAGCGGCAGCGCCATCCACGAGGTCAGCAGTGAGTCGCGGCCGAACAGCGTCATGAACCACGGCGCGCCGGCGGCGATCGTGGGTGGCTCGTCCGGGGGCCCGGGCTCGTACAGTCGCAGAGACCCCAGGTCCTCCTTGGACCGCCGGAGCGTCCTGGCCAACCCCGGATGGTCCGTGACCACGTACGGGCCGTGCCGCTGCCAGGCCGCCAGGCGCACCGCGGGCCCGGCATGCTGGACGGGATGGCGCGTGGAGAACCACGCCTGCGACTCCTCACCGTCGATGATCGGATTCACCTGCAGGGCCGCCCTCCACTCCCCCCGGGCCGGCACGGCCACGCGGAAGCCGAGCAGCCCCGGAACGGCCAGCGCGTCGGCGGTCCTGATCACGGCGCCGCGCGCGCGGCTCGGCGAGTAGACACGCAGGCTCGCCCCCTCGGGCACCAGGTCGACGTCGGGGACGTGCCGAACGCGGTTGATCTTCACCTCGAACAGGTCGGCGACGTCGGAGCCGATGTGGACGTCCACCACGCAGCCGGCCGGCTCGTCGGAGAGGTTGCGCAGCAGCAGGTCCTCGCGCAGGCCGCCGCCGACGTACCGGTCCCGCACCACCATCAGGGTGCTCTCCGCGCGGCCCGGCCTCGGCTGCGTCCGGCCGAGGAACGCGGCGTGGTAGGGCTCGCCCGCCAGCACCTGGAGCGGTTCGATCGGCACGTCGTCCACCCGCAGCTCCCAGCGGGACAGCAGCCGGGTATCGGCGTGGTAGACACCCTGCGGCCCGCCGGGCAGGATGTCGCCGTTCCAGGAGGAGACGCAGAACGAGCTCCCCTCGACGAGCGTCACGGTGCCGGCTCCCAGGGCGGCGGGCTGCCCCTCGAACGTCCACGCGTTCGCCATATGATCCCTCCCCCGAACGGCGGGCCTGCTGGAACCCTGCTGTCCCGGTCTCAGACCGCCACCGGGTAGGTCTCGGGAACCTCTCCGCGCTCCCAGCGGGCCGTACGCTCCAGGGGTTCCAAGGCGCGGGTCTCGTCGATGTGGATCACCGCGTCGAACTGGTCGGAGACGCGCGTCTGGAAGTAGTGGCTCTGCCGTTCGGTGCTCGGGCGGTAGATGACGCCGATGGCCCGTTCGAGCAGCGCCCTGCGCAGCAGGTCCGCCGCCCGGACCGAGTGGACGAAGTCGAGCAGGAACTCCTTGTGCCCGACCTCGTGGAACAGCTCCTCGATCGAGTCGGGCAGCGCCGGTCGCACGTTCTTCCGCTCGGCCGGGCGGCCCCAGTCGTCGGCCGCCGTGACCGTGCCGGTGTAGGTGGTGAAGCCGATGAGCCGGCAGTCGTCCCGGTTGTGCTCGCGCACCAGCCGGCCGAGGTTGAGCTCGCCGCGCGCGCCCATCTCGGTCGCCCGCGCGTCGCCGAGGTGGGAGTTGTGCGCCCAGACCACGATCTTCGCCGGCTCGCTCCGCTGCCAGCCGAGGTGCTCGGCCAGCGCGAACAGGGTGTCGGCCATGTGCCGGTCGCGCAGGTTCCACGACGACACCCGGCCGCCGAACATCGTGCGGTAGTACCGCTCGGCGTCGGCCACCACCTTGGCGTTCTGCTCGGCGTAGAAGAACTCCTCCTCGCCGAGCAGCCCCTGCGCCCGCTGATACTGCAGCGCCTTGCGCTGCAGTTCGGCGAGCTGGTCGATCACGTGCCGCTCGCACGACTCCCCCGCGCCGAAGGCGGCGGCGAAGCCGTACGCCTGCCCGTCGTCGCCGTCGCTGTGGTCGAGGCAGGAGTAGCGGTTGCGGGCCCGTTCCGCCGCGACCGGGTCCACCTTCTCGAGGTACGCGATGACCTCCTCCGCGGAGCGGTGCAGGCTGTAGAGGTCGAGTCCGTAGAACCCCGCCCGCGACCGCTCGTCCAGCCGCTCGTTGCGCTCGCGGAGCCACCCGAGGAAGTCGAGGACGTCCGCGTTGCGCCACATCCAGGTGGGGAAACGCGCGAAGCCGCGCAGCGCCTCTTCCGCCGACGCGTCGTCGCCGCGGCCGCGCACGAACCGGTTCACCCGGTAGGCGTCGGGCCAGTCGGCCTCCACCGCCACGGCGACGAAGCCCTTGGCCTCGATCAGCCGCCGTGTCATCCGGGCGCGCGCGGCGTAGAACTCGTGGGTGCCGTGCGACGCCTCGCCGATCAGTACGAACCGCGCGTCGCCCACGATGTGGAACAGCACCTCGTCCGAGGGCACGCCGTCCTCCGTCGGCACGAGCTCCGAGCGCAGGACGGCGAGGTCGGTCCGGGCGGGCGGGGCCCAGGCCCGCGCCGAGAACGCCGCGCGCAACAACTCGCGCACCTCCTCGTCGGTGGTCTGGGTGAAGTTCCAGTACGACTCCCCCACCGAGAAGAACGGGGTCGGAGTGGTCGCGCAGACGACCTCGTCCACCAGGGCGGACAGGTCCTCGCAGGTGGACTGCGGCGCGGCGGGCACGGCGACGACGATCTGGGCGGGTTCCCGTTCCCGCACCGCTCGGATCGCCGCACGCATGCTCGCGCCGGTCGCCAGTCCGTCGTCGACCACTATCACGATCTTGCCGCGTAGCTCCGGCGTGGGCGCGTCTCCCCGGTAGGCGCGGTCCCGTCTCGCCAGCTCGCGGGACTCCCGCTGGGCGACCTCCCTGATCGTCTCGGACGGGATTGCGAGCGCGCGGATGACGTCCTCGTCGAGCACGATCACTCCGCCGCCGGCGATCGCCCCCATGGCGAACTCCTCGCGGCCGGGCACGCCGAGCTTGCGCACCAGGAACACGTCGAGCGGGTGGCCCAGCCCCGTCGCCACCTCGTACGCCACCGGCACGCCGCCGCGCGGCAGGCCCAGGACGACGACGTCAGGCAGCCCGCGGTAGTGGTCGAGGAGTCCCGCGAGCACCCGGCCCGCGTCCCGGCGATCCGAAAACAGGCGATCAGTCATGAGCCTCGCCTCCCGGTCGCGCAGCCGATACCCCCATCCGAGTGGCGCAAACGCGGAAGCCTGCCGGCCTATCCGACATGCACCCGGGGACGGCGCTCGGGATCCGGCTCGGCCTCCCGCAGGATCTCGCGCGTCATCGCAGGGACGTCGCCCACTCCGAACACCAGGTAACGAAGCATCGCGGCGACGGGGTTCTCCTCGGCCCAGTGGAAGTAGATGTGCGGCAGCTTGTGGAAGCGGTCGCGGATGTAGAGCAGCAGGGCGGCCAGCGCGTTCGGGATCGAGGAGCTCTCCAGCCGGAGGATCCGGTGCCCGTACCGCTCCTCGCCCCGGACGCGCAGCTCTGTCAGGAACTCCGACGCGTCCGGGACGGTGGCCTCCACGAACAGCACCGGCGTGGCGGGATCCAGCCGGTGGTTGCGCCACTGCTCACGCACCTTCTCCTCGTATTCGGCCCGGTCGCGCAGCTGCGGCTCGTTGGCGATCAGGTGGACCTCGTCGCCGGGCACCTCGCTGAGGAACCACTCCGCCAGGGGGTCGAGGACCACGCGGGTGACCCGCAGCTCGGTGGACCGGGTCGCTCGGGAGATCAGCGAGGTGACCACGATGGCCGCGATGAAGAACGACGCGATCTTGACACCGTCCGGCCGCTCGATCACGTTCGCCACCAGCGTGTACGTGAAGACGAGGGCGATGGCCGCGTACGCCGCCGTCGCCGCGCGCCTGCGACGCCGGTAGACCGAGACCGTGACCGCGACGGCCGCCGAGAGGATCAGCACGAGGACCCCGGTGGCGTACGCCCCGCCCTGCGCCGTCACGCTCGCCCGGAAGATCACGGTGATGGCGAACGCGACGGCCGTGAAGACCAGCACCAGCGGCCGGACCGCCCGCGTCCAGTCGGGGGCCATGCCATATCGGGGCAGGTAACGGGGAACCAGGTTGAGCAGGCCCGCCATCGCGGAAGCGCCGGCGAACCACAGGATCGCGATCGTGCTCGCGTCGTACAGCGTGCCGAACCCGTTCCCAAGATAGGCGTGAGCCAGGTACGCCAGGGCCCGGCCGTTGGCCCTGCCGCCCTCCCGGAACTCCCGCAGCGGGATCAGCACGCTCGTGACGAAGCTGCTGGCGATCAGGAAGACGCTCATGACCAGGGCCACCGTCGTCAGCAGCCGTTTGGCTCCCCTGATCCGTCCCGCCAGGTCCCCCTTGATCAGCGGCATGACGGCCACCCCGGTCTCGAACCCCGACAGGCCGAGGGCGAGCTTGGGCATGACGAGCAGGGACAGCAGCACCATCGACGCCGGCCCGCCGTGCGAGGACAGCAGGGCCTGCTTCCAGTCCACGACCAGGACGGGCCGGTCGGCGACATGGAGCACGGCCGCCGTCACCACCACAACGTTGAGTGACAGGTAGACGCCCACGAGGACGACGGCGACGCCGATCGCCTCGCTGAAGCCCAGCAGGAACACGCCGCCGAGCAGCGCCAGCAGGCCGATCGTCACGCTGATCTGGTGCCCCTGCAGGGCGCGGGGCACGAAGGGGTTCTCCAGGATGTGGGCCGTCGCGTCGGCCGCCGACAGCGTCATCGTGATCACGAAGTCGGTGGCCGCGAACCCGAGCAGCACCAGGACGAACAGCTTGCCCCACCACCTCGGGGCGAGCCGCTCCAGCATCGCGACCGAGCCCTGGCCGTGCGGACTCTCCACCGCGACCCGCCGGTAGACCGGCAGCGCGCCGAACAGCGTCAGCGCGACGAGGAACAACGTCGCGACGGGCGACAGCAGGCCCGCCGCCAGCACGGCGATCCCCGGCTGGTAGCCCAGGGTGGAGAAGTAGTCGAGACCGGTGAGGCACATGACCCGCCACCAGGCATGCCGCCTGTGCGGCGCCTCCATCACATGGGGCCCGGCGGGCATCACGTCCTCGTGCTGAAGCCCCTCCAGGAGCCAGGAGCGGACGCTGTCCCTGGTCGCCATGCCGCCCACACTCGCCCTACTCCACGCATTCGCCGCCGACGGGGAGCCCCGTCTGCTCGGCGTGGCGGCGGAGGATCCGCTGCGCAGTGACAATGTCCTTCAACGCCCCGTCGAGCCCGGTGAGCGGTGGTTCGTCCTGGGTGACAAACCGGTGGAAGGCCACCAGTTGCCGCTCGTACGCCTCCGCGAGGTCGCGGTAGGCGACCGTGCGCTCGGCCGTGCCGGTCCGCGACAGGACGGTGAGGCTCGTCGGGGCGTTCAGCAGGTAGTGGGTCGGGAAGCACAGTTCCAGCGAGCCGTGGTCGTGGTGTACAGCGATCGTCTCCCGGTAGACGGGGTAGTCCGGCAGGTGGTGCCAGCACAGGCCGTACCTGCCGCGCGCGGGGTCCGGCAGTCTCCCGCTCACCTCGACCGAGGGCGGGAAGACGTCGTCCGGCCAGACGGACACATGGTCCACGGTCGCGGGCGAGCCGACCAGCAGCCGCATGACGGACAGCTCGTGCCGGACGTCGCCGAGCAGGACCCGGGAGTAGAGGCGCCGCAGCCGTTCCGGGACCGTTCCCAGAGCCTGGGTGATCGCCTCGTCGTCGGCTTCCAGATAGGGGGCGAGCCGCTCGGACGCCGGCCTCGACACCCGGGCTCTGGCGAACAGGAGCTGCGACTCCTCGGAGGGGTGCAGGACGGTGGCGTCCAGACGGCGCACGGCCCTGGCGCCGCCGGCCTCGCCGAGCGTCGACAGCAGGCGCTGCGTGGCCGGATCGTACTGCTTCATATAACCCACCATCAGCCGCGCGTCGCCGGGGATGCCGCGAAGCTCGGCCCGGCTGTAGGCGAGCGGCTTCTCGCACAGCACCCAGCAGCCGCAGGCGAGGGCCGACTTCACGAGTGGCCCGTGAGAACCGGGCGTGAGGACGATCAGCGCGTCGAACCCGCCCGCCTCCAGCATGGCCATGGCACGGTCGTAGGATCTGACGCCCAACTCCCGGCCCAGCGTCTCCGCGTGGTCGCCGTCCAGGTCGCACACGGCGGACACCTGGAAGATGTCCCTCCGCCTGGCGAGCAGCGGCAGGTACACGACCTGGGCCGCCACGCCCAACCCCACGAGAGCCACCTTCAGCGCGCCCACGCTCTCACCCACTCCCACGACGGGCCGTCGCCCGGCCGCTACCCCTCCTGGATCTCCCTCCAACCGGCGCTGGAGTTCGCGCACACGAGCGCGTCGACGCGGTCGGCCAGGTACGCGTCGCGCTGGCCCGCGCTCATCGCGTCCCAGTCGGCCCGTGGAACCCGGATCTCCTCGCTGACGACGTCGTGCCTGCACTGGAAGAACAGCTCGACCGTCACCATGTCGCCCATGTCCTCTGACGGCATCGCTCAGTCCTCCGCTCGCCGCTCACACCGCGACAGCCGGCCCCCGGGCAGCATGATGTCCCCCTCACTGCCAGAGCAGGCGGACCGCGGGACCCGCGGCAGCCACAGGAGGGTCAGCCGGTGCGGGCGTCCTCGGTGGTCGCGATGACCGAGTTCGCCGTGCCGAGGTCGATGCCACCGTTTTGGCCTGTTCTCATCCCCCTCCTGGCGCTCACCTGAGCGCAGCGGCCTCACGAGCGTCGGTGAGCACGCGCCGGGCCTCGTCGGCGAACTCGGGGTCGACGAGGATGTCGTAGTGGTCGGCGACGACCGCAGGCATCGAGGCGAACGCCCGGTGCTGCACCACGTGACTGATCGCACCCCAGACGAGGCCGAAGATCAGCCCGAGCACGATCGAGG